>NZ_BAAJYS010000118.1:0-10883 GCF_057543315.1 Acidovorax sp. KPB24-07 | reverse complement strand
GCGGGAGTACGAGGCGCCGCGAGGGGAGGTGGAGCAGGCGCTGGCGCAGATCTGGGGGCAGGTGCTGGGGCTGGAGCGCGTGGGGCGCCATGACAACTTCTTCGAAATCGGGGGGCACTCCCTGGTGGCGCTGCGCATTCTTGACCAGGTGCGCCAAAAGGGCTGGCCGGTCCAGGTGCGTACCCTGTTCCAGCACCCGGAGCTGGCGGATTTTGCCCAGGCCCTTGTGCAGGAGCCGGCCCCTGCGGAAGTATCGGTGCCGCCCAACGGGATTCCGCCCGGCGCCTCGGTAATCCACCCGGAGATGCTGCCCCTCATCGCGCTGGAGCCCGCACACATTCAGCAGATCGTTGCGCAGGTGCCGGGCGGTGCGAGCAACATCCAGGACATCTATCCCCTGGCGCCGCTGCAGGACGGCATGCTGTTCCACCACCGCCTGCAGCGCGAAGGCGACGCATACATCACGCTGCATGCGCTCGGTTTCGACAGCCAGGAGCGGCTGGAGCGCTTCATCGCCAGCTTCAACCAGGTCATCGAGCGCCACGACATTCTCCGCACGGCCGTGCTGTGGGACGGCCTGCCCGAGCCGGTGCAGGTGGTCTACCGCCATGCGCCCCTGCAATTGCAATGGATGGAGGCGGATCGCAACGCCGACGATACGGCGGTGCCTCAGATGGCCGTCGCCGAACGGCTGGCCGCGCTGGTGGACCCTGCGCGTCACCGGATCGACGTGCGCCGCGCACCCATGATCCACGCGGTGGCCGCGCACGATGCCTCTGTCGGCCGCTGGCTGCTGCAATTGCCCAGCCACCACCTGGTGCTGGACCACACCACGCTGGAACTGATCATCCAGGAGATCGCGCTGATCCAGCAGGGCCGGGCGCAGGAGTTGGGCCCGTGCGTGCCGTTCCGGCAGTTCGTGGCGCAAGCCCGGCGCGCCAACGGCCAGGCCGACCACGAGGCGTTCTTTCGCTCCATGCTGAGCGATGTGGATGAGCCCACCGCACCGTTCGGGCTGCACGATGTGCAGGGCGATGGAACGCAACTCGCGCAGGCCGGCCTTTTGTTGGAGGCGGGCCTGGCCTCCCAGGTGCGGGCACAGGCTCAGCGGCACGGCGTGAGTGCGGCGACGCTGTTCCATCTGGCCTGGGCCATGGTGCTGGCACAAGCCACGGGCAAGGACGACGTCGTTTTCGGCACCGTGCTGTTCGGCCGCATGCAGGGCGGAACCGGCGCGGATCGCGCCCTGGGTCTTTTCATCAACACGCTGCCCTTGCGCGTAAGGCTCGGTGCGCAGGCCGTCGGTGCCTGCGTGGAGCAAACGCACCGTGCACTGAGCGATCTGCTGCACCACGAGCATGCCAGCCTGGCGCTGGCGCAGCGCTGCAGTGCACTCCAGGGCAACACCCCGCTGTTCTCGGCATTGCTCAACTACCGCTACAGCCCGCCCGCTGAGGGGCCTCAGAGCCCGATCTGGGACGGCATGGAGTGGCTTGGCAGCGAAGAGCGCACCAATTACCCGCTGGAGCTGGCCGTGGACGACCAGGGCACAGGCTTCACGCTCACGGCCAAGGTGGACCGGCGGGTCGATGCGCAGCGCCTGTGCAGCTGGATGAGGGCGGCCCTGGAAGGCCTGGTCGGCGCGCTCGCCACCGAGCCCAGTGCCCGGGCCTGTGAACTGACGGTGCAGGGCGAGGCGGAACGCCAGCAGTTGATGCGGTGGGGAACGAATGTCCGACGCTACGCCCCTTTCGTGCCGGTGCACCGCTTGTTCGAACAGCAGGTGCAATCCCGGCCCCAAGCCATCGCGCTGGTGGCGGGCGATGAGCAACTGAGCTACGAGGCGTTGAACCGGCAGGCCAACCAGATGGCGCACCGCCTGATTCGCCATGGGGTGCGCCCCGACAGCCGGGTCGGCATCGCCATGGAGCGGTCCGCGGCCATGGTCGTCTCGCTGCTGGCGGTGCTGAAAGCCGGCGGTGCCTATGTCCCGCTCGATCCGCAACTGCCGGCCCAGCGGCTGGCCCACATGGTGGCGGACAGCGGCATGGGTTGGCTCCTTACCCAGCCGCAGGTGCGCGCCCGGCTACCGCATACGGAGACATTGCCGGTGCTGGACTACGACTTCGCCGAGCTGGCGGGCGAATCCGAGCGAGATCCCCAGGTTCCGCTGCATGGCGATCACCTGGCCTATGCCATCTACACCTCCGGTTCCACCGGTCTGCCCAAGGGCGTGATGGTGCGGCACGAAGCCCTGGGCCATTTCCTGCGCAGCATGCAGGAGCAACCCGGACTGGGCGCGGATGACGTGCTGGTGGCGGCCACCTCGCTGTCCTTCGACATCGCCGCGCTGGAGGTGTATCTGCCGCTCGTTACCGGCGCGCGGCTCGTGCTGGCCTCCCGCGAAGTCACGCGCGACGCCTCGGCGCTGGCCCGGTTGATCGAGGACTGCGGCGCCACGGCATTCCAGGCCACGCCTGCGGGGTGGCGCTTTTTGCTGACGAGCGGCTGGAGGCCCATGGCGGCGCGCCGTATTCGCGGCCTGTGCGGCGGTGAGGCCCTGCAGCCGGATCTGGCGCTCGCGCTGCAAGGCCTGGGGCTGGAGCTGTGGAACATGTACGGCCCCACGGAAACGACCATCTGGTCCACCGCGGGCCGCGTCGAAGGACCGCCCCGGCTGGGCCAGGCGATTGCGGCGACCGGGCTGCACGTGCTGGACGGCGCCTTGAATCCGGCACCCGCCGGCGTGCCCGGGGAGCTTTTCCTAAGCGGGGTCGGTCTGGCGCGTGGCTACCAGGGCCGGGCGGGTCTGACGGCCGAACGCTTCATCGCAGGCCCTGGCGGCGAACGCCTGTACCGCACGGGCGATCTGGCACGCTGGGGCGCTGACGGGCAGTTGGAGTACCTGGGGCGCATCGACCATCAGGTGAAGATCCGGGGCTACCGGATCGAGCTGGGCGAAATCGAGGCGCAATTGCTCGCTCAACCCGAGGTGCGCGAAGCCGTGGTGGTGGCCAGGGAGGGTGCCACGGGCGCCATGCTGCTGGGCTATGTGGTGGTGCACGCCGGGCAGGGGGATGAGCCTGTCCCGCTGGCAGAGCAACTGGTGGCGAGGTTGGCGGCCACCCTGCCCAGCTACATGGTGCCTGCCGTGGTGATGGCGCTTCCGGCGCTGCCGCTGAATACCAACGGCAAGGTGGATCGCAAGGCGCTTCCGGACCCTGGCGCGGCGCCTGCACGGAATTTCGAACCCCCGCACGGGGCCGACGAGCAGGCCCTGGCCGCCATGTGGTCCGAACTGCTGGGTGGGGTACCCGTGGGTCGGCGCGATCACTTCTTCGAACTCGGCGGCCATTCGCTGCTGGCAGCGCAGCTTGCCTCGCGGGTGCGGCAGGCCTATGGCGTGGACCTGGCCTTGCGCCGCATCTTCGAAGAACCCGTGCTGCACGCCATGGCCAGCGACATTCGCAAGGCGCTTCACGGCGGGCTTGCCATGGCAGGCGGGCCGGCCCTGGTACCGGTGGAGCGCCGGGCGCACATGCCGCTGTCGCCGGCGCAGCAGCGCCTGTGGCTCGTGGACCAATTGCCAGGTGCCTCGGTGAAAAGCACCGCTTACAACGTGAGCGCCGCGTTGACGCTCACTGGCGCGCTGCACGTCCATGCGCTCCAGGGCGCCCTGGACACGATCGTGGCGCGCCACGAAGTGCTGCGAACCCGCTACGGCCAGGACGACGAAGGCGAGCCGGTCGCATACATTCTGCCGGCCAGCCCGTTGCCCGTGCCGATGCAGGATCTGTCGGGCCTCGACGCTGCGGCGCAAAGCCTCGCCGTGCAGGCAGCGCTGTCCGCCCACGCCAAGGCGCCGTTCGACCTGTCGTCCGGTCCGGTGTTTTCGGCCGCCTTGCTGCGGCTGGGCAGCGATCGGCACATGCTGCTCCTCTGCGTGCACCACATCGCGTTCGACGGCTGGTCGGAAGCCGTTTTCGTGAAAGAGTTCGTGGCCCTCTACGCTGCGTTGAAGGACCATCGTCCCTCGCCGCTGCCGCCGCTCGCACTCCAGTACGCCGACTATGCCGACTGGCACCGCCGCCGGCTGGCGCCAGCGCGCACCGACACGCCAGCCTTCTGGCGCGCCTATCTGGCCGGGGCGCCGGCCCTGTCCTCGCCCCGACCGGACCACGAACGTCCAGCCGTTGCGTCGACCGAGGGCCGTTCGGTGCGCCTGCGCATCCCCCGGGAATGTACCGAGGCACTGGGGGCCCTGGCGAGAAGGGAGCGGACGACGCTTTTCACCGTGCTGCTGGCGGCTTTCGAGTGGCAGATGCACCGCCAGACAGGCGCGGACGATCTGGTGATCGGCACCGACGTCGCGGGGCGCAACCACCCCGATCTCGAAGGCCTCATCGGCTTTTTCGTCAACGTGCTGCCGCTGCGCTCGCGCATGGAACCCGGGTTGACCTTCCTGCAATGGCTGGCGCGGACCAAGGACAGCACCTTGAGCGCCTTCGAACATCAGGACATGCCCCTGGACCAGATCGTGGAGTTGACCGGGCTGCCTCGCACGCGCCAGCACAACCCGCTGGTGCAGGTGCTGTTCGTGCTGCAGAACCTGCCGCAAAGCCGCTTCGAATTGCCGGACCTGGCCATCGAAGTGGCGACGCAGCCGGTCTCCACGTCCAAGTTCGACCTGGGGGTCTTCGTGGTCGAGGACGCGCAGGGCCTGGGTATCGAATGGGTCTACGCCACGCGCCTGTACCGGCACGAAACCATCGTGCGCGCCAGCGATGCCTGGGTCAGCCTGCTGCAGCAGGTGGTCGCCACGCCCGACGCGCCGCTCGAGCGCTTTGCCCTTCCTCTCTTTCAGGAGCCTTCAATGATGCTGTCTTCGTCGCTTGCGCCGAGCAAGCTGGAAAAACTCAAGAAACTCACCGTCAAGGGCCGTCCTGCCGCAGAGGCCGCGGCACGCTCTCCCGTGCGCATGTCCTTTCTCTCGGCGCAGCGGGAGTTTCCGTTGGTGATCGAGGCCACGGGCAACGACCTCGATCCGGTCGCGTGGGCCCGTGAGCAGCGCGGTTTCATCGAGTCCATGCTGCGCAAGCACGGCGGCCTGCTGCTGCGCAACCTGGGATTGAAGAGCCCGCAGGATTTCGAAGCGTTCGCCGAGACCATCGAGCCCGAGCTGTACGGGAGCTACGGTGACCTGCCCAAGAAGGAGGGGGGGCGCAACACCTATCGCTCCACGCCGTACCCGGAGCGCCAGATGATCCTGTTCCATAACGAAAGCTCGCACCTGGATCGCTGGCCCCGCAAGCAGTGGTTCTTCTGCGAACTGCCGTCGCCGGTGGGCGGCGCGACGCCCATCGTCGATTGCCGGGAAATGCTGCGCCGCCTGCCGGCGGACCTGGTGGACGAATTCGAGCGCAAGGAACTGCTGTACCTGCGCACCTTCACGCCCGGCCTGGATGTGAGCTGGCAGGACTTCTACAAGACCGATCGCCGGGATGCGGTGGAGAGCCGCCTGGCGGCTGCTGGAATCGAGTGGCGCTGGCTGGATGGCGACACGCTGCAGACCCGCACGCGGTGCCCTGCGGTGATGGTCCACCCGATCACCGGCGAGCGGGTGTTCTTCAACCAGGTTCAGCTGCACCACGTGAGCTGCCTGGAGCCCGAAGTGCGGCAAGACCTGCTCGCCATGGTCGGAATGGAGCGGATGCCGCGGCATGTCTGCTACGGCGATGGCTCTCCGATCAACGACGAGACCATGGCGCTGGTGGGCGAGGCCTACGAGGCGTGCGCGGTGCGCTTCGACTGGCGCCAGGGCGATGTGGTGATGCTGGACAACATGCTGGCCGCCCATGCCCGGGACCCCTACGAAGGCCCCAGAAAGATCGTGGTCGCCATGGGGGCCATGTACGACCGCGCCGCGCTGCAGGCGGTGCCGCCCGAAAGCGCGCAGGTGCTGTCTGCCGCCGCGTCCGTTCCTTCTCCGATCCCTGGTTGAAATGATGTCCACCCTCACTGATCTCGCTGAAACCACTTTCGCGCTCAGCCCTGAGCAGCGAGCCATGCTGTCGATGGCTGACGAGGACCCTGGAGCAGCGTCGCTGACCCTGGAGATCCGGACCTGCATCGAAGGCCCCCTGGATCCGCAGCGGCTGCGCGCCGCCGTGGAGTCTGCCCTGCGTTCGCACGGCGCCCTGTCCACGGCACTGCGGGCCGTGCCGGGGTATCGCGGGCTGCGGCAGCAGCCATTGGAATCGCTGCCTGCGCTGGACTGGCACGCCGGTGACCTGCGCGCGCTGGCCGCCGAGCGCGCCGCGCCTGCATCCGTCACCGCCCTGGAAGACTGGTGGCAAGGGGTGTCCGCCCTTCCGCTGGACCCGTCGCGTGCGGCGGTGCTGCGCGTGGGACTGGCGCGGACGGCGGACGCGCAACACAGGCTCGTGATCGCCGCGAACGCGCTGGCCGCGGACCAGGGCAGCCTGGTGGCGTTGCTCGATCAGGTCGTGCGTGCCTATGGTGGCGACTCCCCGCACGGGGGCGATGAGCCCTTCCAATATGCCCAGTTCGTGGAATGGCGGCAGGACCTGCAGGAGGGTGACGATGCCCGGCAGGGACAAACCTATTGGCGCAATCACGTGGAAGGCAGCGATGCCTTGCCAGCGCCTCGTCTGGATGCCTTGATGGATGGCCCAGCGGCCGTGTCAGGGAGGCGCCTGGCGCTGCGGCATGCGCAGGCGGTCGAGCCGGTGCTCGCGGCCCAGGTCCAAGCTGCGGCCGATTCGGCAGGAACGCAGGTGCACACGCTGCTGCAGGCCGTGTGGTGGCTGCTGCTCTCGCGGTTGGCTGAGGAGCGCCGGTTCGTGGTCGGATGGCAGAACGATTGCCGGGACGACTACGACGTCATGCAAGGCAGCGTGGGCGCGTTCAGCAAGGTGTTGCCGGTGGTGGTGGACATTGCCCCCACCGAAGGGTTTGGGGATTGGCTCCGCCGGTTGGGCGCGACGCTTGATGCGCATGCGCAGGCTCAGGAGTTCTGGCCCATCGACGCACCTGCGCTGCCAGGGCTTGCGCGCTGGGGATTCCTGGCCCGCCACGCGCCCGCCCGGCATGCGGTGGAGGGCACTGTCTGGCAGGTCGAGGCCTTGCCTGCGCCCTTGCCTTGCTTCGAATTGGTGATGGACGCGCAATGGTCCGCCGGGGTGCCTGGCTCGCTGGCAATCCACGCCGCGGAAGGCCGCTGCAGCGAGACTGCCGCTCAGGCACTGCTGATGCAATTCACCACGCTGCTCGCCGCGGCGGTGGCACAACCCCAAAGGCCGGTGGCTCGCCTTCCCCTGGTCGGTTCGCAGGAGCGCGCGCTTCTGATGTCGCTGAACGATGCGTTGCTGGATGCCGGGCCGCTCACGGTGGGCGAGCACATCGGACGCTGGGCCACACTGACGCCGGATGCCCCAGCCATCGAGGCGGGTGCGGAGCGCCTGAACTACCGTGAGCTTCAATCACGCGTGGACCGCATGGCGCAAGCCCTGCATGTCCACGGGCTGACTGCGGGCGGACTGCTCGCCATCGAGCTGCCCCGGTCGCTCGACCTGGTGGTCGCCATGCTCGCGGCTTGGCGCGTGGGTGCGGGTTACCTGCCCCTGGAGCCCGAGTGGCCGGCCGCGCGCCGCGAAGCCGTGCTGGCGCATGCCCGGCCAGCGTACGTCCTTCGCGCAACGGAGTTGGGTGTCGAGTCGTCCACGCCAGTCCCATCATCCTGGCGCGACATCCATCTGACCGATCTGCAAAGCGCGATGCCCTCCGAAACAGGTTGGCAACGCGCGCCGCAAATGGCCGATCTCGCCTACGTGCTCTACACCTCCGGATCGACCGGGCAGCCCAAAGGCGTGGTGATCGGGCAAGCGCAGTTGCTCAATTACGTGGCCAGTGCCACTCAGGCGATGGACCTGGGGCGGTGCCGGCGCTGGGCGCTGACCAGCTCGGTGGTGGCGGACCTGGGCAACACCGCTTTGTTCGGAGCGCTGTTCAACGGCGCCTGCCTGGTCATTGCCGAGCAAAACGAGGTCGAAGATGCGCAGGCGTTCGCGGCCTTCATGGCGCAGCGCCAGATCGATGCGATCAAGATGGTCCCGTCGCACCTGGAAGCGCTGCTCGAGCACGAAGCGCCGGTGCTGCCGCGCACCTTGGTGCTCGGCGGAGAGGCCACGCCCAGCGCCCTGCTGGAGCGCATCGCGCGCCTGGCACCACACTGCCGCATCTACAACCACTACGGCCCGACCGAGGCCACCGTGGGCGTGATGGTGCATGCCCATGGATCCGGCGCTACGCCAGGTGGAGGCACCTTGCCGCTCACCCGCGTGCTGGCCAACAACCGCGTCCATGTGCTCGACGAACACCTGCAGATGGTTCCGCAGGGGGGGCGGGGCATGCTCTTCATCGGGGGCGCGCAGCTGTGCCGCGGTTACCTGCACCGCGAGGCGGGCAGCGACGCGTTCATCGACGACCCCTTCAATCCGGGCGAGCGCCTGTACCGCACCGGCGACCTGGCCTGGCGACTGCCCGGCGGTGGCATCCGGCTGGCGGGGCGTGCCGACCACCAGATCAAGATCCGGGGCTTTCGCGTTGAGCCCGCCGAGGTGGAGGCCGCGTTGCTGTCGCACTCGAACGTGGCACAGGCCACGGTGTTCGCGCGGCCGGGCGATGGCGGTGCGCCGGAACTGGTGGCATGCGCCGTGGCCAGCGGCCCTGCGGCGCTGGCCATGGCGGCCGCCTTGCGGGACCATGTGGCCGCCCGCTTGCCTTCGGCCATGGTTCCCGCGCGCTGCGTGGTCCTGGCGCAGTTTCCCCGGCTTCCCAACGGCAAGATCGATCGGGTTGCGCTGGAGGCCCTGGCCGCCAGTGGAGGCGACGGCATCCCGTCCCGGCCACCGCGCGATGCCCTGGAGTACTTGCTGGCCGAGGCCATGGCGCAGCTTTTGCAAAGAGATGCCATCGGCGTGGACGACGATTTCTTCGACCTGGGTGCGCATTCGCTGCTCGTGATCAAGCTGGTGGCGCGCATCCGCAAGCTGCTGCAGCTGGAGGTGGCACCGGGCCTGGTGTTCGACCACCCCAGCATCTCAGCGCTGGCGGCGGCACTGCGGCAGGGCGAAGGCGACCAGGCCGCTCAGCTGGAGCAGCGGGCCCAGGCGCAGCGCGCAGCAGGTGCCGCGGCCCCGCAGGCCGAGCCGCACCGCGGCGAAGGGGCCGACGCACCCGCGACGGTTCACGCATGAGTCTCCACTGCCTGAAAAACGAAGACACCATGGATTCCATCGCAACCGCTGCCCCGTCCCGCGCCGCCGTCCCGCAGGCGCTTCGCATCCTGCCTTTGCAGGACGTGGAGGATGGCGACATCGTTCCGTGCACTCGCGCGGGCGACGACATTCCCCTGTCGTACGCGCAGGAGCAACTGTGGTTCCTCCAGTGCCTCGTGCCCGGCATGACGGCGTACAACCTGCCCCGGGTGCTGAAAATCGACGGCCCGCTCGATGCCGACGCCCTGGAGCGCGCCTTCCAGGCCGTGCTGGCCAGGCATGCGATCCTGCGCACAGCCTTCATCGAACGGGACGGCGTGCCTTGGCAGACGGTGCGGCCGCAGGTGCCGTTCCAACTCGAGTGCATCGATGCGACCGACCGTGCGGCCGAGCCGGCCGACGCCGTCGTGGCCGAGCTGGTCAGTGGACTGGCATCGCATGTTTTCGAATTGGGTCGTGCGCCCGCGCTGGTGGCGCGCCTCGTGAAACTGGGCGATCAACGGCATCTGCTCGGTGTCTGCCTGCACCACATCGTGACGGACGCGGCCTCCAATCCCATCCTTGCGCGCGACTTGGGAATGGCCTATGGGCAAGCCCTGCGAAGCCCGGGCCCGGTGCACCTGCCAGCGCTGCGCCTGCAGTATGGGGACTTCGCCGTCTGGCAGCGGGCACAGCTGGACAGCGGCGGTTTTGCGCGCCAGCTGGACCACTGGAACGCCCATCTGGGCCCGCACGTTCCGGCGCTGGAACTGCCCCTGGATGGGATCCGGTCGGAGGGGCAGAGCTTTCGCGGCGAATCGCTGAACTTCACGCTGGAACCGGCGCTGTGCGAGCGCCTCCTGAGGCTGTGCCGCGCCGAGCGTTGCACCCCCTTCATGGTGTTGTTGGCCGCCTGGCAGATGCTGCTGTGCCGCTACAGCGGGCAGACCGATTTCGGGGTGGGCGTGCCCAATGCCGGGCGGCACCGCGAATCGCTCCGCGATCTGCTGGGCTTTTTCGTCAACACGCAGGTTTTCCGCGCCCGGCTGTCGCCGCAGCAGACGCTGCGCCAGATTTGTCGCCAGGTCCGGGCCGATGCCCTGGCCGCGCTGGAGCATGCCGATCTGCCACTCGAAGCCTTGCTGGCCAGCCGCAAAGCGGCCCGGGAAGGCGGACGCAACCCGCTGTTCCAGGTGATGTTCAGCTGGCAGGTGGCCGACCCTTCGCTGGTGCTGGACTTGCACGGAGCGCGCGCGGAGTTCATCGATGCCGGCCCGGCCGGCGCCAAGGTGGACCTGTCGCTCAACGCGGTTCTGGATGCCGGTCAGATCCATGCCCGGCTCGAATACAACACCGACCTGTTCGGCCCGGACACGGCACAGCGGCTGCGTGCAGGCTTTATGCGGGTACTGGAGGCCCTGGCGGACCATCCCGATGGGCTGCTGGGAGAGCTGGACCTGTTGGATGTCCGTGAGAGAGAGCGGCTGCAGGGTTGGGGAGAGCGAGGGAGGGTGGCTGAGCCGGTGGGGGAGGTTCCCTGCTTAAGGAACCGAAACTCAGAATCTCTTCTTTGTTTCAAACTTTGCTGCAATCAGCAGAGCCATC
>NZ_BAAJYS010000117.1:0-10930 GCF_057543315.1 Acidovorax sp. KPB24-07 | reverse complement strand
CTGCACATCGAGGCAGGCCGCCTGCACGCCGTGCGGACCGACCAGGGCGACCTGCCCTGCCAGGGTGCGGTCATCGCGGCGGGCGCCTATTCGCGGCCGCTGGCGCTAGCCGCCGGCGACCGTGTGTGGCTGGACACCGAGCGCGGGTACCACGCGATGCTGGACGTGCAGGCCCGCTCCGGGGAGCCCGCGCCCGCCGGCCCCCGCACCTCCACGATGGTGATGGATCGTAAGCTCATCGTGCACCAGATGGCGCACGGCCTGCGGGTGGCGGGCCAGGTGGAAATCGCCGGCCTACACGCCGCACCCGACTGGCGCCGCGCCCGCATCCTGCTGGGACACCTATTCGATCTGTACCCTTCGCTGCCCCGCGCCGCGCTGGAGGACGGCGCCCGCTTCTGGATGGGCCGGCGTCCGAGCACCAGCGACGGACTGCCCTGCATCGGACCCGCCAGCGCCTGCGCGGACGTCATCCATGCCTATGGCCACGGCCATGTGGGCCTGGGCGCTTCGGCCCGCACGGGACGGGTGGTGTCCCAATGCATGAACGGGCAGCCTCCGGAGATCGACCTGGCGCCGTTCCGTCCGCAACGATGGCGACGATAATTCGGCCGCAGCGGAAAACGCCCCGCCCTCCCCACGCAACCTGCGCCGCTCCGCAGGGTGCAGTCCCCGCTCTCTTCACCCTTTCGCCATGTCCGCCGTCTTCAACTTCACCTTCGTCCCCTGGTTCCGCTCGGTGGCGCCGTACATCCACAAATTCCGCCACCAGACCTTCGTGATCGGGCTCACGGGCGAGGCCATCGCGGCTGGCAAGCTCCAGGCCATCGCGCAGGACCTGGCCATGATCCAGGCGATGGGCGTGAAGATCGTGCTCGTGCACGGCTTTCGCCCGCAGGTGAACGAGCAGCTCGCGGCCAAGGGGCATGCCGAGAAGTATTCGCACGGCATCCGTGTCACCGATTCGGTGGCGCTCGACTGCGCGCAGGAGGCCGCGGGCCAGTTGCGCTACGAGATCGAGGCCGCCTTCAGCCAGGGCCTGCCCAACACGCCGATGGCGGGCTCCACGGTGCGCGTGATCTCCGGCAACTTTCTGACGGCGCGGCCCGTGGGCATCGTGGACGGGGTGGATTTCCAGCATTCGGGCCTGGTGCGCAAGGTGGATGTGGCGGGCATCCGGCGCTCGCTCGACATGGACGCGCTGGTGCTGCTGTCGCCCTTCGGCTTCTCGCCCACCGGCGAGGCCTTCAACCTGACGATGGAAGAGGTCGCGACCTCCGTGGCGATCGCGCTCAAGGCCGACAAGCTGGTCTTCGTGTGCGAGGTGCCCGGCATCCGCATGAACCCCGACGAGCCCGAGAGCGACGACAACCCCATCGACACGGAGCTGCCGCTGGCCCAGGCCCGGCAGATGCTGGCCCGCGTGCCGCCCAGCCAGCGGCCGACCGACACCGCGTTCTATCTGCAGCACTGCGTGAAGGCCTGCCAGAACGGCGTGGAGCGCAGCCACATCATTCCTTTCGCGGTGGACGGTGCGCTGCTGCTGGAGATCTACGTGCACGACGGCATCGGCACCATGGTGGTCGATGAGAAGCTGGAAGAACTGCGCGAGGCCACGCCGGACGACGTGGGCGGCATCCTGCAACTGATCGAGCCGTTCGAGAAGGACGGCACGCTCGTCAAGCGCGACCGCACCGAGATCGAACGCGACATCGCCAACTACACCATCATTGAACACGACGGCGTGATCTTCGGCTGCGCGGCGCTCTACCCCTATCCGGAGGGCAGCACGGCCGAGATGGCGGCCGTGACCGTTTCACCGCACAGCCAGGGCACGGGCGACGGCGAAAAGCTGCTCAAGCGCATCGAGCAGCGGGCGCGAGGCATGGGCCTGACCAGCCTGTTCGTGCTCACCACGCGCACCATGCACTGGTTCATCAAGCGCGGCTTCCAGCCCGTGGACCCCGAGTGGCTGCCCGAAGCCCGTAAGCGCAAGTACAACTGGGACCGCCGCAGCCAGGTGCTCGTCAAGAAACTGTAGGCGGCGGCCCGGCCTGCGGCCACACCGCTCAGGCGGCGACCGCCCGGGCCACCTGTCGCGCCACCTCGGCGATGGTGGCATCGCGCTTTTCCGGCGTGGCGGTGGTCTGGGTGATGTAGCAGGTGACCACGATGGGCGCACCGCCGCCGGGCGGCCACAGCACGCCGATGTCGTTGGACGAACCCTGGTTGCCCGTACCCGTCTTGTCGCCCACCCGCCAGCCCGGCACGCCGGCACGCAGCCGCTTGTCGCCCGTCTTCGTGGCCACGATCCATTCGACCAGCTGGGCACGCGAGGCCGGGCTCAGCGCATCGCCCAAGGCCACCTTGCGCAGCGACTGCAGCATGGCCTGCGGCGTGGTGGTGTCGCGCGGATCGCCCGCGATGGCCTCGTTCAGCGTGGGCTCGGTGCGGTCCAGCCGCGTCACCGTGTCGCCCAGGCTCCGCGCGAAGGCGGTGAAACCCTGCGGGCCGCCGTGGCGCGCCAGCAGCAGGTTGGCCGCGGTGTTGTCGCTCAGCGTGACGGTGCCTTCGCACAGCTCGCCGACCGTGATGCCGACGTCGCCCACCCGCTTTTCCGTCACCGGCGAATAGGCGACGAGCGCCGACGCGTCGAAGTGCACCCGGCGGTCCAACGCCTCCTGGCCCCGGTCGACCCGCTCCAACATCCACGCGGCCAGCAGCAGCTTGAAGGTGCTGGCCATGGGAAAGCGCTCGTCCTGGCGCCAGCCCAGCGACAGCCCGGAGCCGGTGTCGAGCATGGCGACCCCGAGCCGCGCCTTGGGGTGGCCGTCCAGTGCCGATTCAAGCTGCTGCATGGCGGCCTGCCAGGCCACCTCCCGCGCGTTGCGCTGGCCCGCAGGCGCGGCGGCATGGGCCGGGCCGGCCCACAAGGCGGCCGTCGAAGCGGCGGCCACGGCGGCGAAGAGATCAAAGGAAAACTGGCGTCTTTGCATGGAATGAACCTGTCGTTGAAAGCAAGAAGACCCGAACGATAGAGACATGTCGGCCAGAGCACCATCGACAATAATCGGGAAGAGCCCCAAGAAAAACTGCTTGCTACTTGCCCGCCTGATTCCGACGCCATGCACTTGCCCCTCAATGCCCTGCGCGCCTTCGAGGTCTCGGCGCGCCACCTCAATCTCACCCGTGCGGCCCAGGAGCTGTGCGTGACCCAGACCGCGGTGAGCCAGCACATCCGCAACCTCGAAGAGCGCCTGGGCAAACCGCTGTTCCGGCGCCTGCCGCGTGGGCTGGCATTGACGGACGAAGGCCTGGCCCTGCTGCCGGTGCTGGCCGATGCGTTCGGCCGCATTGCCGGTGCCCTGGAACAGTTCAGCGACACCCGCCCCCGCGAAGTGCTCACCGTCGGCGCCGTGGGCACCTTCGCCGTGGGGTGGCTGCTGCCGCGGCTGCGCGAGTTTCAGCAGGCGTGCCCCTTCGTGGACCTGCGCCTGCTCACGCACAACAACCGGGTGGACATCGCGGGCGAGGGACTGGACTGCGCCATCCGGTTCGGGGACGGCGCCTGGCATGGCACCGAGGCCGACCGCCTGCTGGAAGCGCCGCTGTCCGCCATGTGCGCGCCCTCCATCGCCCCCCGGCTGCGAGCGCCGGCCGACCTGGCGCACGAATCGCTGCTGCGTTCGTACCGCGCGGACGAGTGGGCCGCCTGGTTCAGCGCGGCCGGTGTGCCCTGCCCGCTCGTGCGGGGCACGGTGTTCGACTCCTCCCTGGCCTTGGCCGAGGCCGCCGCGCAGGGCGCGGGCGTGGCGCTGCTGCCGGTGCGGCTTTTTCAAAGGGAGTTGCAACAGGGGCGGCTCGTGCAGCCCTTCGGCACGCACATCGCATTGGGTGCCTACTGGCTCACGCGCTTGAAATCCCGCCCGCCCAGCGCTGCGCTGCAGGCCTTTCGCGGCTGGCTGCTGGCCGGCTGCGGCAGTCCATCGAGCAACCCGGCCTGATCGGCCGCCCGCGCCCCGGCCGTTCCAGATGCCCCGCTATCATCGCCACCCCATGCCCGAGATCCTCACCGCCGCCCTCTACCATTTCGTCGATCTGCCCGACTGCGCCGTACTGCAGCCACCACTGCAATCCGTGTGCGAGGCCCATGGCGTGCGGGGCCTGCTGCTGCTGGCGCCTGAGGGGATCAACGGCACGATCGCAGGGGAGCCCGCAGGCGTGCGGGCCGTGCTGGCCTGGCTTCGTGCCGATGAGCGGCTGGCCGGCCTGCGCCACAAGGAGGCGCTGGGCGACCGCATGCCGTTCTACCGCATGCGGGTGCGGCTCAAGCGCGAGATCGTCACCCTGGGTGTGACCGGACTGGACCCGGCGCGCAATGCCGGCACGCACGTGCCGCCGGCGCAATGGAACGCCCTGATCGACGACCCCGAGGTGGTGGTGATCGACGTGCGCAACGACTATGAAGTGGGCATCGGCAGCTTCGCCCGGGCCATCAACCCGCGCACGCGCAGCTTCACGGAATTTCCGGCCTGGGTGGAGCAGCAGCGCGCGCCGGGCGGCGTGCTGGCACACCGGCCCAAGGTGGCCATGTTCTGCACGGGCGGCATCCGGTGCGAGAAGTCCACCGCCCTGCTCAAGTCGCAGGGCTTCGACGAGGTGTTCCACCTGGACGGCGGCATCCTGCAGTACCTGGAAGACGTGCCCGCCGAAGACAGCCGCTGGCACGGCGATTGTTTCGTGTTCGACGAACGCGTGTCGGTGGGCCACGGCCTGTCCACGGGCCGGCACCAGTTGTGCCGGTCCTGCCGCATGCCGCTGGGCGAGGCCGAACTCGCATCGCCCCAGTACCGCCCCGGCGTGAGCTGCCCCTATTGCCATGGCACGCGCACGCCCGAGCAGGAGCGCGCCCTGGCCGAGCGCGAGCAACAGATGGAGCTCGCGCGGCAGCGCGGGCAGGACCACATCGGTGCGCGCCTGGGCTCCTCCGGTGTGGCGCAGTCCGATGGTCAACCCTCGGACGCGCCCAGCGGCCTGCCCGTGCTGTATTCCTTTCGCCGCTGCCCCTACGCCATGCGGGCCCGCATGGCGATCGCGGCCAGCGGGCAGGCCTGTGAATTGCGCGAGGTGGTGCTGCGCGACAAGCCGCAAGCCCTGCGGGACGCATCGCCCAAAGCCACGGTGCCCGTGCTGGTGCTGCCCGATGGCCAGGTGCTGGAACAAAGCCTGGAGATCATGCGCTGGGCGCTCGCTCGCCACGATCCACAGGGCTGGATGGCCGAAGATGCCGCAACGGCCCGGGACGCCGATGCGCTCATCGCGGCCTGCGACGGCACCTTCAAACAGGCCCTGGACCGCTGCAAGTACCCGAACCGCTGTCCGCAGCAAACCGGCACGGGGGACGGCGTGGAGGACGCGCCAACGCCCCAGGCCACCGCCACCGCGTTCCTGACCCAGTGGGACGAGCGGCTGGCGCAACACGCCTTCCTGTGCGGCCCGCGGCCCACGCTGGCCGACGTGGCCATCATGCCGTTCGTGCGCCAGTTCGCAGGCATCGACGCCACGGACTGGCAGGCGGGCCCCTGGCCCCATGTGCGAAAGTGGCTGGCAGCATGGGAGGCCAGCACGGCGTTCACGCAGGTGATGGACAAGATGGCGCCCTGGGTGCCCGGAACCCGGGGCCCGGTGTTTCCCGCCCAGGAGCCCATGGCAGCGCTGGCACCGATCTGACGGATTTGCAACGCCCAAGAAAAAGGCGCCTGTTCAAGGCGCCTCTTTCATTCAACAGGGTTCAGGCGGGTTTCAAGCCGCAGCCAGCGGGCGGCGATTGGCACCCGCTCGCCCGCCGCGGGCCAGCAGCACCAGCAGCACGACGGCCATGAGCACGAAGCAGATGAACGACCAGTTGGCGATGGAGCCTCCGAGGAAGGTCCAGTCCACCGCGGCGCAGTCGCCCGAACCGCGGAAGATCATGGGGATCGCGCGGCCGATGGGGAAGTGCTCGATCATTCCGTAGAAGTCGCGACCGCAGGTGGCGATCTCGGGCGGGTACCACTGCAGCCAGCTTTGCCGCGCCGCCACGAAGGCGCCGAATCCCGAAGACAGCAGCGCCAGGACGGCCCACGACATCCACCAGCCCCGGGTGCCCCGGGCGCTGGCCAGGGCCGCAAACACGGCGACCCCGATGAGCGCATAGCGCTGCACGATGCACATCGGGCAGGGCTCGAGCCCCACGACATGCTGCAGGTACATGCCAAAAGCCAGCATGGCCACGCAGGCCGCCGCGATGAGGCCCAGCACGCGGCGGGGCGCGGCATCCAACCAGTTCAACACCATTGTTCTTGTCCTTGAAGGCCGCGGTCGGCAGCCCTCGAAGGCTGCATCAGATACCGGCGGCGTGGTCCAGAAAAACGCGGGCGCGGCGCGGTGTGACCACCAGCGTTTCACCCTCCCTGAAACCCATCTCCCGGTACTGCTGCGCAGGAATCTGCGCCTCGATCACCGAGTCGGGGCTCGCATTGTCCGCTGGTTTGTGGTCGGCATCGGGAATAAGTTCCAGGCGCGCGATCGGCCCCACGACGATGGCACGGCTGAGCTGCGCGACGATGCCGCGCGGGCGCCCGTCGGCGTCCACGCCCTCGCCGGGCGAGTAGCGCTGCACGTCCAGGTCGTGCGGACGCACATAGGCAAAGGCGCTGGCGTTCTGGGCGCCCGCATGCTCGGGCGAATCGATGGCCATGCCCTCCACGTGCACCAGCCCTTCGTGGGCGCGGCCGCGAAACAGGTTCACGTCGCCCAGGAACCCATAGACGAATGGACTGGCCGGCTGGTCCCACACCTCCTGGGGCGAGCCGCTCTGCTCGATCCGGCCCTGGTTGATGACCACCACGCGGTCGGCCACTTCCAGGGCTTCCTCCTGATCGTGGGTCACGAAGATGCTGGTCACGTGCAGTTCATCGTGCAGGCGGCGCAGCCACCGGCGCAGCTCTTTGCGCACCTTGGCATCGAGCGCGCCGAAGGGCTCGTCCAGCAGCAGCACCTTGGGCTCCACCGCCAGGGCGCGCGCAAGGGCGATGCGCTGGCGCTGGCCGCCGGACAATTGCGACGGATAGCGGTCGGCCAGCCAGTCGAGCTGCACGAGCTTGAGCAGGTCGGTCACCTTCTGCTTGATCTGCGCATCGCTCGGGCGCTCGCCGCGCGGCTTCACGCGCAGGCCGAAGGCGACGTTCTCGAACACCGTCATGTGCCGGAACAGCGCGTAGTGCTGGAAGACGAAGCCCACGCCACGGTCGCGCACGTGCACGTCGGTGGTGTCCTCGCCCGAGAAGTGGATGGTGCCCACGTCGGGCGTCTCCAGCCCCGCGATGATGCGCAGCAGCGTGGTCTTGCCGCAGCCCGAGGGACCGAGCAGCGCGATGAGTTCGCCGGACTGGATGTCCAGGCTCACGTCGCGCAGTGCCTGGAAGCTGCCGAACTGCTTGCTGATGTTGCGGATTTCAATGCTCATGGTGTGCTTTCGTTCAGCGCGCGCCCACGGCGGCGGGTGCGGGGCGCTCGGGCGGCAGTGCGGCCGCGGCCTTGCGCTCCTGCTCGTTGCGCCATTCGGCAATGGACTTGATGACCAGCGTGACCAGGGCCAGCAGGGCCAGCAGCGAGGCCGCCGCGAACGCCGCCACGGACTGGTATTCGTTGTAGAGGATCTCCACGTGCAGCGGAATGGTGTTGGTCTGCCCGCGGATGTGGCCCGAGACGACCGACACCGCGCCGAACTCGCCCATGGCGCGCGCATTGCACAGGATCACGCCGTACAGCAGGCCCCACTTGATGTTGGGCAGCGTCACGTACCAGAAGGTCTGCCAGCCGCTCGCGCCCAGCACGATGGCCGCCTGCTCCTCGTCGCTGCCCTGGGCCTGCATGAGCGGAATCAACTCGCGCGCGATGAACGGGAAGGTCACGAAGATCGTCGCCAGCACGATGCCCGGCACGGCGAAGATGATCTTGACGTCGTGCGCCGCCAGCCAGGGGCCGAACCAGCCGTTGGCGCCGAACATCAGCACGTACACCAGGCCGGCCACCACGGGCGAGACGGAAAACGGCAGGTCCACCAGCGTGGTCAGGAACGCCTTGCCCCGGAACTCGTACTTGGCGATGGCCCAGGCCGCCGCCACGCCGAACACCAGGTTCAACGGCACCGCGATGGCCGCGGTGATGAGGGTCAGCCGGATGGCGGCCCATGCATCGGGCTCCTTGAGCGCCGCCACGTAGGCACCGAAGCCCTTGCGCAGCGCCTCGGTGAACACGGCGGCCAGCGGCAGCACGAGGAACAGCAGCAGGAACGCGAGCGCGACGCCGATCAGCGTCCAGCGCACCCAGGGGGCCTCGGTCGTGCCAGCCTGGGCGCGGCGCACCACGTTGCGCCCGCCGGAGTTGGAAGCGGTGGAAGTCATGCCGGGGCTCCTGCGTGGCGACGCTGCCAGGCCTGCAATGCGTTGATGACGAGCAACAGCGCGAAGGAGATCACCAGCATCACCACCGCGACCGCCGTGGCGCCCGCGTAGTCGTACTGCTCCAGCTTGCCGATGATGATGAGGGGCGTGATCTCGGAAATCATGGGCATGTTGCCCGCGATGAAGATGACCGAGCCGTATTCACCCACCGCCCGCGCGAACGCCATGGCAAAGCCCGTGAGCAGCGCCGGGGTGATCGCGGGCAGGATGACGCGCGTGAAGATCTGCCAGCGCGTGGCGCCCAGGCTGGTGGCGGCTTCTTCCAGTTCCTTCTCGGCGTCTTCCAGCACCGGCTGCACCGTGCGCACCACGAAGGGCAGCCCGATGAAGATCAGCGCGATCACCACGCCGGCGGGCTTGAAGGCCAGCTGGATGCCCAGCGGCTCCAGGTACTGCCCGACCCAGCCGTTGCCGGCCAGCAAGGCGGTGAGCGAAATGCCCGCCACCGCCGTGGGCAACGCGAACGGCAGGTCCACCAGGGCATCGACGATCTTCTTGCCCGGAAAGCGGTAGCGCACCAGCACCCAGGCGATCAGCAGGCCGAACACGAGGTTGACCACCGCCGCGATGAACGACGCGCCGAAGGTGAGCCGGTAGGACGCCAGCACGCGCGGCGCGCTGATGGCGGTCCAGAACTGGTCCCAGGTCAGCGTGAAGGTCTTGAAGACCAGCGCCGACAGCGGGATGAGCACGATGATGCTCAGGTAGAAGATGGTGTAGCCCAGCGTCAGGCCGAAGCCGGGCAGAACCCGCTTCGGGCTGCGCCGGGCCCCGCCCGTGGACGCCACGGCGGCGCCGGGCAAGGCAGAGGTCGCAGCGTTCATGTCTTACTTGGCGCCGGGGGTGTAGAGCTTGTCGAACTGGCCGCCGTCGTTGAAGTGCACCTTCTGTGCCTCGCCGAGGGAGCCGAAGTACTTGGCCACGGTGAACAGCTTGACGGGCTTGAACAGGTCGGCGTGCTTTTTCAGCACCGCTTCGGAACGCGGACGCAGCGCGTGGCGGGCCGCGATCTCCTGCGCCTCATCGGAGTAGAGGTAGTCCAGATAGGCCTTGGCCAGTTCGCCCGTGCCTTTCTTGGCGACGGTGCGCTCGACCACCGCAACGGGGTTTTCGGCCAGCACGCTGCTGGAGGGGTACACCGCATCGACCTTGCCCTTGCCGAATTCGCGCTCGATGGACAGCACCTCGGATTCGAACGTGATCAGCACATCGCCCGTGTTGCGCTGCAGGAAGATGCTGGTGGCATCGCGCCCGCCCTTGCCCAGCACGGGGACGTTCTTGAACACCTGGCCCACGAACTCAGCGGCCTGGGCGTCGGTGCCGCCCTTCTCGCGCACGCTGCCCCAGGCCGCCAGGTAGGCGTAACGGCCGTTGCCGCCGGTCTTGGGGTTCACCACGACGACCTGCACGCCGGGCTTGGCGAGATCGTCCCAGTCTTTGATGTTCTTGGGGTTGCCCTTGCGCACCAGGAACAGCATGGTCGAGGTGGTGGGCGATGCATCGTTGGGAAAGCGCTTGGCCCAGTCCTTGGCGACCACGCCGTTGGTGGCTAGGAAGTCGATGTCGGTCGTGGTGTTCATGGTGACCACGTCGGCGTCGAGGCCGTCGTTCACCGCACGGGCCTGGGCGCTGGAGCCGCCATGGGCCTGGTCGATCTTCACGTCCTTGCCGGTGGTCTTCTTGTAGTGGGCGGCAAAGGCGGGGTTGTAGTCCTTGTAGAACTCGCGGGCCACGTCATAGGAAGCGTTCAGCAGCGTGGACGTCTGTGCCGACGCGACGCCGCCAGCGACCAGGGCCAGCACGGCCAGGAAAGTCTTGAGTTTTGTCCGGGAAGTCATGTCTGCGCCCTCGTTACTGAAAAAGTGAAACCGATTGTGGGCGGCGGCGCTTAAAACTCAAAAGAATATATTCTTGTTAATTAATCGATTTCCAGAATATAGAACCCCGGCAAAACCAAGGGGCGGCATGGTGGATTTCAGCCAAAAATGCCTCCAGCGCAATGGGTACTAGGGCGTTTAGCTACAAAAACAATAGCAACCTTGTCAGGCGGCGGAGCGGGTCTCCGTGGCACCCTGGCCGAGGCCCCACTCCGCGCCATCCACCAGCGAATGCAGCAGTGCCCAGCCCAGGGGCCATTCGCCATGGCCCGAGTCCACGTTCACATGCCCCGCCTGCGGCAGGCGAACGAACTCGCTGCCCCAGGCCCTCGCGTAGGCGCCGGCCAGGCGGATGGGGCAGTAGGGATCGTTGCTGCTCGCCACCAGGATGCTGCGGTACGGCAGCGGCGCGTAAGGCACGGGGGCGAAGTCGCTCAGCACCGCCCGGCGCTCCGGATCGGCCGGGGCGACCAGCAAGGCGCCCTGCACCCGGGCTGCGGCCGGCTCGCCCATGTGCGTCGCGGTGATGCAGCCCAGGCTGTGCGC
>NZ_BAAJYS010000116.1:0-10968 GCF_057543315.1 Acidovorax sp. KPB24-07 | reverse complement strand
GGTGGTGCTGTCCGAGCAGCGCGGCGACGGCACGCGCGTGGAGCTGGCCCGGTTCGACTGGAGCGAAGACCTGCGCCCCGAAGCGGCCCGCGCGGTGCGCCGCCTGCGCGATGCGGGCGTGGCCGTGCAGTTGCTCTCCGGCGACCGGCCCGGCGCGGTGCGGCGCATCGCCAGGCAGGTGGGCATCGAGCTGGCGCAGGGCGACTGCACGCCGCAGGACAAGCTCGCGCTGCTGCAGGCCGAACAGGCGCGCGGCCACCGAGTGGCCATGGTGGGCGACGGGCTCAACGACGGGCCGGTGCTGGCGGGCGCCCATGTGTCGTTCGCCTTCGGCCGCGCCGTGCCGCTGGCGCAGTCGCGCGCCGATTTCGTGGTGATGGGCGGCGACCTGGAGCAGGTGGTGCAGACGCTGCTGCTGGCCCGCCGCACCCTGCGCGTGGTGCGGCAGAACCTGTGGTGGGCCGCGCTCTACAACGCGCTGTGCGTGCCGCTGGCCGTCGTGGGCTGGATGCCGGCGTGGCTCGCCGGGCTGGGCATGGCGTTCAGTTCGCTGCTGGTGGTCGCGAATGCGGCGCGGCTGGCAGCCGGTACCGGCTCCCCGTACGCTCCCGCTGCGGCACCAGCCGCCCACAGCGACGTGCCGCTGCTGGAAGGTGTGTGATGGACATCCTCTACCTGCTCATTCCCCTGTCCGTCGTGCTGGTGCTGCTGGTTTTGATGGGCCTGGGCTGGGCGGTTTCCCGGGGCCAGTTCGAGGATGTGGAGCAGGAGGGCGAGCGCATCCTGCGAGATGAATGACCGGAGCGCCAAGCCAAACCGTCCCGGCATTCAACGCCCGCCGCGTCACGCAGCGGCTGACGGGCCCCTATGGGGCTGACGGGCCTCTATGGCAGACCAACCGCTGCTGCCGCCACCCGTCGCCCGCGTGACAAACGCGCGGGAAAACCCGCACAGGGGTAGCGCAAGCCGTGCCTAGACTGGCGCCGCCAATCCGGGCGTCATTGCTCCCCTACCGAGAGAGAGACAACCATGCAGCCGATCCGCTTTTTGATTCCTTCCCGCACGGCTGCCATCGGCGCCGTCAGTGCGTTGCTGCTCTCGGCTTGCGGTGGTGGCGGGGGCCTCGTGCCAGAGGAAACCCGTGTACAAGACACCCGCACCAGTTTTGCCGTGGCCACCGCCAGCCTGCCTTTCGCGGCCATGGATGGCACCACGGTGCAGACCGACCGCTGGAGCGGCACGAATGCCGGCGCGGGCTACCGTGTAGAGGTTCCGAAGAACTGGAACGGTATCCTGGTGATGTACGCCCATGGCTATGCGGGTGAAGGCAATGCGCTGACCGTGTCCAACCCGGCCTTCCGGCGCTACCTGATCGAAAACGGCTACGCCTGGGCGGCATCCAGCTACACCAAGAATTTTTATGACGTGCGCGTGGGCGTGGAAGACACCAATGCGCTGGCCAATGCGTTTGTGGCGATTGCCGCCGCCAACGGCCGTGTGCTGTCAGAGCCTGCCCGCACCTATGTCACCGGTATCTCGATGGGCGGCCACATCGCCGCCGCCGCCATCGAGGACGAGGCGCAGCAAACGGCGGTCCACAAGCGGCGCTACCAGGGCGCCCTGCCGATGTGCGCCGTGCTGGGCGATCTGTCGCTGTACAACTATTTCGGTGCCTACCAGTTGGCGGCGCAGAAGCTGGCCGGTGTGCCCGCCGTCGCTGCACCCACCACCGACTGGGCCGCGCTCGCTCCGCGCGTGCGCGACGCCATGTTCGGCAGCCAGACATCGTTTGCGCCGGTGACGCCGCAAGGACAGAAGCTCAAAGACATCGTCATGAACCTGACCGGCGGGCCGCGGCCGATCTTCGACCAGGGCTTTGCCAATGCTCCGCTGCAAAACACCGTGTGGGGCACCTTCGGACGCGACGGCACCCTCAACGGCATCCTGAACAAGCAGGGAATCGACACCACCGGTACGGTCTACCGGTTCAATGCCAGCGCGGCAGAGGTGGCAGACTTCAACGCCACCATCGCGAAGTGGGTGCCGGCACCCGACGCCAACCGCCTGCGCACCGATGGCCTGCGCTGGGTGCCACAGGTCAATGGCCAGTTCCGCATCCCGGTGGTCACCCTGCATACGCTGGGCGACATGTACGTGCCCTTCCACATGGAGCAGGTCTACCGCGACCGCGTCGAGGCCAACGGCAATGGCCAGTGGCTGGTGCAGCGCGCCATTCGCGCCCCCAGCCACTGCGATTTCACCGTGGCCGAGCAGTCCGAAGCATTCAAGGCGATGGCCGATTGGGTTGAGAAAGGCACCAAGCCCGCGGGTGACGACGTGAAAACGCCCGCCACCGTCGCTGACGCACGTTATGGCTGCACCTATACCCGCAACGCAGGTGGGCGCGACGACAGTGCTGCAACCGTGGCGACCCGCGCAACCTTGCCCGGGTGCAGCGGCAGCTGATCTGGCGTCGACTCGAATGCAGGGCAAAGCCTTGTGGGGCGGGCCTTCTGGTACCGCCTCATGTGCGTCCCCTCTGCCGCTCAACCAGCCCAAGGGCAACTCTCCTTCGCTCCCTAAGCGGGACTGCGCCGACAGGAATCGCGGGTGTTTCAGGTCAGTGGCTACCAAGGTGCGTAGGCTCTTTCGGCTCGACGCAGAAAGGGAGTCTCGTCTGGGTGGTCGGTGTAGCGGCGAAGCAGTGACGTCCCTGCTGAACGACCAGTGAGGCCCGCCGTCCAGAATTTGGTCTTGGAAGGATGCCGAACCGCTCGTACACGCGGGTCTGGATCGCCTTGTTCATTGACAACACAGGTGTTGCGCTTCAGGTTCGAATCCGCCCGGTGACCGCGGCCTGACTCCTGATTTCTTGGTAGAGATCCATTGGCGATTCTCTGGTGGTTGCCGACTCATGCCAACCCTGTACGGGCAGCCGTGCTGCCAGTGGTTGGCCTGACGCTCTGTGACTCCGGCCGGATTCATCGCAACGATTGACATGCGTCAATGCCCCCAACGGGTATCCGGAAGAAACTTTCCGTGCAATCAAAGAGGTGCACGATGGAATCTCCAAAAACCGCTGCCGCGCATTACGACGACACCGTCGTGCGGCAGTTTTCGATCATGGCCGTGGTGTGGGGGGTGGTGGGCATGCTGGTCGGCGTCTTCATCGCCGCCCAGCTGGCCTGGCCGGAACTCAACTTCGGCATTCCCTGGCTCAGTTACGGCCGTCTGCGGCCGCTGCACACCAACGCGGTGATCTTTGCCTTCGGCGGCTGCGCGCTGTTCGCCACCAGCTACTACGTGGCGCAGCGCACCTGCCAGGTGCGCCTGTTCGCGGGGCCGCTGGCGTCGTTCACGTTCTGGGGCTGGCAGCTCGTCATCGTGGCGGCGGCCATCAGCCTGCCGCTGGGCTACACCACCGGCAAGGAATACGCCGAGCTGGAATGGCCCATCGACATCCTGATCACGCTGGTGTGGGTGTCGTACGCCATCGTGTTCTTCGGCACCATCGGCCGCCGCAAGGTGCGCCACATCTACGTGGCCAACTGGTTCTTCGGCGCGTTCATCCTGGCGGTGGCGCTGCTGCACCTGGTCAACAGCGCCGAAGTGCCTGCCGGCTGGATGAAGAGCTACTCGGCCTATGCCGGCGTGCAGGACGCGATGGTGCAGTGGTGGTACGGCCACAACGCCGTGGGCTTCTTCCTCACCGCGGGCTTCCTCGGGATGATGTATTACTTCATCCCCAAGCAGGCCGGCCGCCCGGTGTACAGCTACCGCCTGTCGATCGTGCACTTCTGGGCGCTGATCTTCACCTACATGTGGGCGGGCCCCCACCACCTGCACTACACCGCGCTGCCGGACTGGACGCAATCGGTGGGCATGGTGTTCTCGCTGATCCTGCTGGCCCCCAGCTGGGGCGGGATGATCAATGGCGTGATGACGCTGTCGGGCGCCTGGCACAAGCTGCGCGACGACCCCATCCTGCGCTTCCTGATCGTGTCGCTGTCGTTCTACGGCATGGCCACGTTCGAGGGCCCGATGATGTCCATCAAGACCGTCAACGCACTCAGCCACTACACCGACTGGACCGTCGGCCACGTGCATGCCGGCGCCCTGGGCTGGGTGGGCCTGATCACCATGGGTTCGCTGTACTACCTGATCCCGCGCCTGTTCGGCCGGGAAAAGATGCACTCGGTGCCTGCCATCGAGCTGCACTTCTGGATGTCCACCATCGGCATCGTGCTGTACATCGCCGCGATGTGGATCGCCGGCGTCATGCAGGGCCTGATGTGGCGCGCGGTCAACCCCGACGGCACGCTCACCTATACCTTCGTCGAAAGCGTGAAGGCCACCTATCCGTTCTACGTGGTCCGCTTCGCCGGCGGCCTGCTGTACCTGGGCGGCATGCTGGTGATGGCCTGGAACGTGTGGGCCACCGCCATCTCGGGCCGCTCGGTCAAGGTGTCGATCCCCGCCGTGAACACGGCCCATGCCTGAGCCCCGAGGAGCCCATTCCATGTCCGAACACAACCCCAAATCGGCCGGCTTCTCGCACGAGAAGATCGAAACCAACAACTTCCTGATGATCGTGCTGATCGTGCTGGTGGTCGCCATCGGCGGCCTGGCCGAGATCGTGCCGCTGTTCTTCCAGAAGTCCACCACCGAGCCCGTGACGGGCGTGCAGCCCTACACCGCGGTGCAGCTGCTGGGCCGTGACATCTACCTGCGCGAGGGTTGCTACAACTGCCACTCGCAGATGATCCGCCCCTTCCGCGCCGAGACGCTGCGCTACGGCCACTACTCGGTGGCCGGCGAGTTCGTGTACGACCACCCCTTCCAGTGGGGCAGCAAGCGCACCGGCCCCGACCTGCACCGCGTGGGCGGCAAGTACAGCGACGAGTGGCACCGCATCCACCTGAACAACCCGCGCGACGTGGTGCCCGAATCCAACATGCCCGCCTACAGCTGGCTGGAGAAGACGCCCGTCGATCCCGCCGTGGCCGCGCCGCGCATGAAGGCGCTGCGCACGGTGGGCGTGCCCTACACCGACGAGCAGATCGCCGCCGCGTCCGAGGAGGTCAAGGGCAAGACCGAGATGGACGTGCTCGTGGCCTACCTGCAGGTCATGGGCCGCGCCCTCAAGTAACGAACCGCAAGGAGCTGGTCATGGACATCACCACTGTGCGCATCGTCGCCACGCTGGCATCGCTGGCGTGCTTCCTCGGCATCCTGGTCTGGGCGTTCTCGCGCCGCAACCGGGCCCGGTTCGAGGAGGCCGCGCGCCTGCCCTTCGAGCAAGACTGATCCGCAAAAAACAATGAGAACGACATGAGTGACTTCACCCACAATTTCTGGTCGGTCTATGTGGCGGGGCTGACCGTGGTCGGCATCCTGGGCTGCCTGCTGCTGCTCTGGATCACGGCCCGCAAGAAGGTCGCGCCCAGCACCGACAACACCACGGGCCACGTCTGGGACGAGGACCTGCGGGAGATGGACAACCCCATGCCGCGCTGGTGGATGTGGCTGTTCGTGCTCACCATCGTCTTCGGCTTCGGCTACCTGGCCGTCTATCAGGGCCTGGGCCGCTTCGCCGGCCAGTTCGGCTGGACGCAGGCCGGCGAGTACGAGGCCGAGATGGCCAAGGCGCGCACCGAGCTCGCGCCGCTGTACGCCCGGTTCGCCGCGATGAAGACCGAGGACATGGCGGCCAACCCCGAGGCCATGGCCATTGGCGAGCGCCTGTTCATGAACAACTGCGCGCAGTGCCACGGCTCGGACGCACGGGGCAGCAAGGGCTTTCCCAACCTGTCCGACAACGACTGGCTGCACGGCGGCGCGCCGGAGAACATCCGCGAGACGCTGGAGAAGGGCCGCATGGGCACCATGCCGCCCATGGCCGCGGCCGTGGGTTCGCCGGAGGACATCCGCAACCTCGCGCACTATGTGCTGAGCCTGTCGGGCAGCCCGCACGACTCGCTGCGCGCCTCGCTGGGCAAGTCCAAGTTCACCGCCTGCGCGGCCTGCCACGGCATGGACGGCAAGGGCAATACGGCCCTGGGCGCGCCCAACCTGACCGACGACGTCTGGCTGCACGGCTGGGGCGAGGCGGCCATCACCGCCATGGTCAACCACGGCAAGGTCAACGTGATGCCGGCCCAGGCCGACAAGCTGACCGAGGCCCAGATCGGCGTGCTCACCGCCTACGTATGGGGCCTGTCCCACCGCGCGAACGCGGTGCGCTGACGGCGCCGATGCCACCGGGGAACGCGATCCGGGCCTTTCCCGCGGCGCGCCCTGGCCGGCGGCGCAGCCGCTGACGCGTTCCCTTGCCGGCCCACCCTTCGAGAACTGCCATGAAGCCACCCAGCGGGCCTGCCCGCAAGGTCATTCCCATCACCCCGGTCGCGCCTGGCGCCGCCGATGCGGCCGCCGAGATGGTGTCGCTGTACGAGGCGCAAAAGAAGATCTACCCGCGCTCCATCCGCGGCCTGTTCGCCCGCTGGCGCTGGGCCATGGTGGCCCTCACGCAGCTCGTTTTCTATGCGCTGCCCTGGCTGCAGTGGGGCGAGCGGCAGATGGTGCTGTTCGACCTGGGGGCGCGGCGCTTTTACCTGTTCGGGCTGGTGCTGTACCCGCAGGATTTCATCTACCTCACGGGCCTGCTCATCGTCAGCGCGATGTCGCTGTTCCTGTTCACCGCGGTGGCGGGGCGCCTGTGGTGCGGCTTCGCCTGTCCGCAGACGGTGTACACCGAGATCTTCATGTGGATCGAGCACCGGGTGGAGGGCGACCGCAGCGCCCGCCTGCGCCTGGATGCCGGGGGCTGGACCTTCGAGAAGGTGCGCAAGAAGGCGCTCAAGCAGTTCCTCTGGATCACGGTGGCGCTGTGGACGGGCTTCACCTTCGTGGGCTACTTCGTGCCCATCCGCCAACTGTCGGGCGAGCTCCTGGCGATGCAGGGCGGCTGGCAGATCTTCTGGGTGCTGTTCTACGGCTTCGCCACCTACGGCAATGCCGGCTTCATGCGCGAGCAGGTGTGCAAGTACATGTGTCCCTATGCCCGGTTCCAGAGCGCCATGTTCGACCGCGACACGCTCATCGTCACCTACGACGACGCGCGCGGCGAGCCGCGCGGTCCCCGCACCAAGACGGTGGATTACAAGGCCCGGGGCCTGGGCGACTGCATCGACTGCACGCTGTGCGTGCAGGTGTGCCCGGTGGGCATCGACATCCGCAACGGCCTGCAATACGAGTGCATTGGCTGCGGGCTGTGCGTGGACGCCTGCAACACCGTGATGGACAAGATGCACTACCCGCGGGGGCTGATCCGCTTTTCCACGCAGAACGGCGTGGCGGCTCGCTGGGGCCGGGCGCAGATGCTGCGCCGCGTGCTGCGCCCCCGCGTGCTGGTCTACAGCGCGTTGCTGGTGGCGCTGTGCGTGGGGCTGCTGTCCAGCCTGGTGCTGCGCACGCCGCTTAAGGTGGACGTGGTGCGCGACCGCGCCGCGCTCTCGCGCATCGTGGCCGGTGGGCAGCTGGAGAACATCTACCGCCTGCAGATCATGAATGCCACCGAGTCCGGCCAGCGCTACCGCATCGGAGCGAGCGGGCTGCAGGGGCTGCGCGTGGCGTCCGACGCCGAGGTGGAGATCGGCGCGGCCGAGTCCCGCTGGGTGGCCGTGCGCCTGCAGATCCCCTACGGCTCCGCGCCGCCCGGATCGCATGCCGTGCAGTTCGACGTGCAGGCGCTGGGCTCGGGCGGCCATGTCGCCGAGAAGTCGGTCTTCCTGGTGCCGCGATGAGCGCCGCCGGCCACACCGTCACCGTTTCAGGCGCCAGACCGCTGTTCCGACCGCATTTCTTCTTTTCCTGTCAGGAGTGAACACCATGCCATCCCCTATCGCCGCCGCACCGGCTCCCCTTCCTTCGGCCGCTCCCTGGTGGAAGTTCGGCTTCGTCTGGATGGTCATTGCCGGGCCGGCCATCGTGGTCGTGGCGGGTTTCACCACGCTGTGGGTGGCGGTCGTGCGCCCCGACCCGGTGGTGGCCGAGGACTACTACCGCCAGGGCATCGAGATCAACAAGACGCTGCAGGGCGCGCCGAACAGCCTGGCCCCGGCCATGAAGGCGCGCAACCATGCGGCCACCCCCGTGCAGGACCAGCCGCGCTGAAGGCGGCCTGTCCGCACCACCCCCCGAAACGAGGAGACAAGCGCAATGTGGACCCAACGCCTCATGTGGATTGCATGGCCCGCCTTCCTGATGGCGGGCGTGCTGGAAATGCTGGTCTTTGCCCTGGTGGACCCACAGGACATGCACTGGTTCGGACGGCCGCTGGCGCTCTCGCGCGAGGGGGTCTACACCATCGCCTTCTTCGCTTTCTGGCTGGTGACGATGGCGTCGAGCGCACTCACCACGCTGCTGGCCATGTCGCCGTTCGAACTGAACCGCTGCCCCGTGCCCGTGACCGACCGGCCCGCCGACTGCGCGCGCCACCACCCGGGCGCATGAAATGCCAGCGCCGGTGCCGCAGGCCGGCCGCTCAGTGGCAGTTCTGCGAGTTCACGATGCGCTTGAGCGCCGCGGTCTCCAGGATGCGCACGTGGCGCTGCTTGACCTCGACGATGCCGTCCTCGACGAACTTCGAGAAGGTGCGGCTCACCGTCTCCAGCTTGAGGCCGAGGTAGCTGCCGATTTCCTCGCGCGTCATGCGCAGCACGAGTTCGGACTGCGAGAAGCCCCGGGCATGCAGGCGCTGCACCAGGTTGAGCAGGAAGGCCGCCAGGCGCTCTTCCGCCCGCATGCTGCCCAGGAGCAGCATCACGCCGTGCTCGCGCACGATCTCGCGGCTCATGATCTTGTGCACGTGGTGCTGCAGCGCCGTGACCTCGCGCGACAGCTCCTCGATGCGGTCAAAGGGCATGACGCAGACCTCGGCGTCTTCCAGCGCGACGGCGTCGCAGGTGTGGTGGTCGCTGACGATGCCGTCCAGGCCGATGATCTCGCCGGCCATCTGAAAGCCCGTGACCTGGTCGCGGCCGTCTTCGGTGGCCACGCACGTCTTGAAGAAGCCGGTGCGGATGGCGAAGAGCGAACTGAAGGGCTCGCCATTGCGAAACAGGGTGGCCCCCCGCTTGACCTTGCGGCGCACGGCCACGATGTCGTCGATCCGCTGCAGTTGCTGATCGTTCAGGCCCAGCGGCATGCACAGCTCGCGAAGGTTGCAGTTCGAGCATGCCACTTTGATGGTTTGCGGATTCATGGGAAAAGGCCTTTGTGGTGAGGGGAGGGCGGGCGGCCGGCAGGGTGGTAGAGCCCGGGCGAACGCCGGGCACCTGTCATGGATCAATTGTGGCAGCGTGCGCCTGCAGAACCCTTGACCCAGGTCAAGGGTTTCCCCCGGGGCCTGCGGCACATTGGGCAGGCACAAGGAAATCCCATGATCGCTGTCACCCCTGAACTCCTGCGCCGCTTCGACGTGCCCGGCCCCCGCTACACCTCCTACCCGACCGCCGACCGGTTCGTGGAGGCCTTCGGACAGGACGACTACGTTCTCGCGCTGCAGCAGCGCCGCCTGGGGTCGGCCGCCAAGGCACTGCCCTTGTCGCTGTATGTGCACATTCCCTTTTGCGAGTCGCTGTGCTACTACTGCGCCTGCAACAAGATCATCACCCGCCACCCCGAGCGGGCCGAGGTGTACCTGCGCTATCTCAGCCGCGAGATCGACCTGCACACGGCCCAGTGTGGCGTGGGCCAGGTGGTGAGCCAGCTGCACCTGGGCGGGGGGAGCCCGACGTTCCTGTCGGATGACGGCCTGCGGTCGCTGATGGCCATGCTCCAGCGCAGCTTCACGCTTGCGCCCGGCGGCGAGTATTCGATCGAGATCGATCCGCGCACGGTGGACGCGGGCCGGCTGGCGCTGCTGGCGGAGCTGGGCTTCAACCGCCTGAGCTTCGGCGTGCAGGACTTCGACCCCGAAGTGCAGAAGGCCGTGCACCGCATCCAGCCGGCCAGCCAGGTCTTCGACCTGGTGGCCAGCGCGCGTGCGCTGGGCTTCGAGTCCATCAACGTGGACCTGATCTACGGCCTGCCGCGGCAGACACCCGAGTCCTTCGAGCGCACGCTCGAGCAGGTGGGCCGGTTGCGGCCGGACCGCATCGCGCTGTATGCCTACGCCCACCTGCCCGAGCGCTTCAAGCCGCAGCGCCGCATCGTGCCGGCGGATCTGCCGCTGGCGGCGTCGAAGGTGGCCATGCTGTCGCAATCGCTGCGGTCGTTCCAGGACGCCGGCTACGTCTATGTGGGCATGGACCACTTCGCGCTGCCGGGCGACGCCCTGGCCGTGGCCAAGCGCCAGGGCCGGCTGCACCGCAACTTCCAGGGCTACAGCACCCAGCCCGATTGCGACCTGCTCGGCCTGGGCGTGTCGGCCATCGGCCGCGTGGGCGCCACCTACAGCCAGAACGCCAAGACGCTGGACGAGTACTACGACTTCATCAACCAGGGGCGCCTGCCGGTGGTGCGGGGCCTGGCGCTCACGCGCGACGACCTGGTGCGCCGCTCCGTCATCATGGCGCTGATGTGCCAGGGCGAGGTGCTGTTCGAGCCGGTGGAGCAGGCGTGGCTGATCGATTTCCGGCAGTACTTCGCCACCGAACTGCAGGCACTGGAGGACCTGCAGGCGCAGGGCCTGGTCGTGCTCGGCCAGGAAGGCATCGAGGTCACGGCCATGGGCTGGTTCTTCGTGCGCGGCGTGGCGATGCTGTTTGATCGCTACCTGCAGGCGGACCGCAACCGCGCGCGCTTTTCCCGCATCATCTGAAGGACGCCGCCATGCCCGACACCCTGGTCTGGACCGCGTTGGCCATGGGGCTGGCAGGCGGCCCGCATTGCCTGGCGATGTGCGCGGCGCCCTGCGGGGCGCTGGTGCGCGCTGGCGGCCCGGCCCACGCCGCGGCGGAAAAC
>NZ_BAAJYS010000115.1:0-11008 GCF_057543315.1 Acidovorax sp. KPB24-07 | reverse complement strand
AGACGCCGCAGGAGCGCGCGCGCCAGATGCGCTTCATGGCCGCGCGGGGCTTTGCCGGCGACATCGTGCGCCGCGTGGTACGGGGCGACGGCAGCGGGGACGACGACGGCGATTGATGGCGCTGATTCCGGGCCCGCGCCGATCCTGGGCCCGCGAGGCCGGCCGGCTCAGTCCAGCAAGCGTTCCGGGTTGGCGTCGATCTTGGCCAGCGCATCGCGCGTGGCCCGCATCGTGAGCGCTTCCTCTTCCTGCGCCACCAGCAGGCCGGACTGCAGGTAGGCGCCCAGGCGCTTGAGCTGCAGCAGGTAGCTGCTGCCATCGGGCGCGGCGAACAGGTGCAGCTGCTTGCGCTGGCTTTGCCACACGTACTGCACCTGCGCCGACGCGCCGTTGTGGTCCAGCGTGAACCAGGCGCCGGGCTGCAGCTCCTGCGCCCAGGCCACCATGCCCGGCTCCACGGGCGCGCCGTTGTCGGCGATCACGTGGATGGACGAGGCATCGATGCCCAGCATCAGCTCGATGTTGTCGGCGTTGAGCGGCATTTCGCCCAGCGTCGCATCGCTGATGTAGTCCTCCAGATTGGCCAGGCGGCGCGCCATCGCATCGATGTGCGCCTGCGGGATGGACGCCGTCTTGGACAGGAAGGCATCGGCCAGCGTGTCGGTCAGCACCTTCACCTGCGCATCCTGCTCCGGCCCGTTCACGCCGAGCAGCGCCAGGCCCTGGCGCAGGTGCTGCAGCAGCGGCGGCAGGCTCTGGATGACCTTGGCGCGGTCCGCCCGGTGGGGCTTGGCGCTGGCGGCCCAGACCAGATCGGCCGCCGTGCGCTTGAGTGCCACGGTGTCCGGATGCTGCGCGCCGTCGCGCACCGCCGACATGGCCAGCACCTCGGCCCAGGTCTTGAAGAGGAAATCGCGGATCTCCTCGCGCACCGGCATGTCCCGCAGCATGGTGCGCAGCTCGATCGTGTACTGGATGGCCAGCGTCTCGCGCTGCTCGACCTGCTGCGCCACGCTGACGAGCTTGGAGGTGGCCTGCTTGGCGGTGAGGAACTTGGCCAGGAATTTCTCGAATTCGTCATAGACGAGCTGGAAGACGCGCTGCCCGGTTTCGGGGTACTGCTCGATCACCTGCACCACGCGGCGGATCTCGCCTTCCAGCGCGCTGCCGTTGATGGCGGTGGCGTCGAACCCCATCACCACGCCGCCCAGGCGGTCGATCAGGCGGCGTGCCGGGTGGGCGACGTCGCTGAAGAATTCGGGCTCGGCCAGCGCCACGCGCAGCACCGGCACCTGCAGCCGCGCGAACCACACGCGCACGGCCGGCGGAATGCGGTCTTCGCTCAGGATGCTCTGGAACATCAGCGCCACCACCTCGATGATGGCTTTTTTCGCCGGGGGTGGAGGCCTTGGCCTTCAGTTCGGTCGAGCGCTCGCGCACCGCGCCCACCAGCTGCACCACGGCGGCCGGGCTGTAGTCCTCGACCAGCGTGGCCACGCCGCTGTAGTATGTCTGCGCCTGCGCCCGGTGGGCCGACAGGGCCTGCGCCAGCGCGGCGGAGGCCGGCGGCGCGTTCACCATGTCAAAGCCCGTGGCAGGCTGTACCAGCAGGCGGCGCAATTGGCCCATCACGCCCTGCGCACGCTGGCGGGCGCGGGCCAGCGGCGTCATGAACGCCTGCATGCCGGCACCGAAGGCCGTTCCCTGCACGCCCATGCGCCCTGGCGGCACGCCGCCCTGGGACGGCATGCCGTGCATGCTCGCCTGGGCGGATTCCCGGGCGAAGGCCTGGGCCGATTGCTGCAGGGCCTGCGACGCCAGGCCCGCGGGGGAGGACGAGCCCCCCGCCGTGCGGCGCACCTTGGAGCGCAGGTCGTTGTCGGGCTTCACGCCCTGCTCGGTGCAGAACGCGTTGACGGACTGGTACTGGCGCAAGACCAGGTCGCCCAGCTGGCGCTGCAGGGGATCGATGGCGGTCTGCAGGTCGCCCCGCTCCATGCCGGCCTCCACCCACTGGTCGACGAACAGCAGGCAGACCGTTTCAGGGCGGAGGATGTCGCGGCCGTCCAGTTCCTGGCCTTCCAGGTGCTGAATGAACTGCCGCAGGGTGTCGAAGGCGTTGCCCGTGTGCTCCATCACCGTGAGCGCCATGCGCGAGGCGATGATCTGGTTCTCGACGACGTCGTCGCTGAGCAGTTCGAACCCGCCCCCGGCGGGCAGCGCCCCCCGGCTGGTGCTGACCAGCGGCAGCAGGGCCTCGGACAGGCGCGGGCGCAGCCGCTGACCCAGGCCTGGTGGCGCTGCTGGTAGCGCATCCACAGGTCGCGGCGCGTCTGCATCTCGCGCTGCGTGGCCGTCAGGCCCATGAGCTGGGTCAGGAAATCCTGCAGTTCGTTGTCGAGGCCGGGCAGCCCCGCCACCAGGCCCTCCACGAACCGCTGCCGGGCCAGGCGGGCCAGGCGCCGGGGCGCGGTGGGGGGGCGGAGTTCTTCCATACGCCGTCGATTATGGGGCGCCCCGGGGCGTCGCGGTCAGACCGCTGCGCCGGCGTTCGGATCGTTCGGGTCGCCGTCCTTCTTGGGCGGCGCCTTCACCAGGTCTTCGCGCTTCACACCCAGCCACATGGCGATGGCGGCGGCCACGAACACCGACGAATAGATGCCGAACAGAATCCCGATGGTCAGCGCCAGCGCGAAGTAGTGCAGGCTGGGGCCGCCGAAGAAGAACATCGACAGCACCACGGCCTCCGTGGAGGCATGGGTGATGATCGTGCGGCTCATGGTGCTGGTGATCGCGTGGTCGATGACCTCGTGCGTGCTCATCTTGCGGTACTTGCGGAAGGCCTCGCGGATCCGGTCGAAGATCACGACCGACTCGTTCACCGAGTAGCCCAGCACGGCCAGCACCCCCGCCAGCACCGCCAGCGAGAACTCCCACTGGAAGAACGCGAAGAAGCCCAGGATGATCACCACGTCGTGCAGGTTGGCGATCACCGCCGCCACGCCGAACTTCCACTCGAAGCGGAATGCCAGGTAGATCACGATGCCGATCACCACCATGCCCAGCGCCATGAGGCCGCCATGCACCAGTTCCTCGCCCACCTGCGGGCCCACGAACTCGGTGCGGCGCAGCGTGACGTCGGGGTCGGCCGCCTTGAGGGCGCCCAGGACCTGCTCGCTTTGCTGCGCCGAGGTCACGCCCTTTTGCACCGGCAGGCGGATCATCACGTCGCGCGCCGTGCCGAAGTTCTGCACGGTCACGTCGGAATAGCCCAGCCCGGACACGGTGCTGCGCACCTTGCCGATGTCGGCGCTCTGGGTGTAGGCCACTTCCATGACCGTGCCGCCGGTGAACTCCACCGACAGGTGCAGGCCCCGCGTGATCAGGAAGAACACGGCCAGCGCGAAAGTGATGAAGGAGATCGCGTTGAGAACCAACGCGTACTTCATGAACGGGATGTCTTTTCGGATGCGGAAGAATTCCATGGTCCCTCTCCTTCAGTTGGACTTGACCACGGCGGACGTGGTGCTGTCGGGTTCGGGCTTCCACACCTGTCCGATGGACACGCTCTTGAGCTTCTTCTTGCGGCCATACCAGAGGTTGACCAGGCCGCGCGAGAAGAACACGGCCGAGAACATGCTGGTCAGGATGCCGATGCAGTGCACCACGGCGAAGCCGCGCACCGGGCCGGAGCCGAAGGCCAGCAGCGCGAGACCTGCGATCAGCGTGGTCACGTTCGAGTCGAGAATCGTCGCCCAGGCGCGCTCGTAGCCCGCGTGGATGGCCGCCTGCGGCGACACGCCGGCGCGCAGTTCCTCGCGGATGCGCTCGTTGATCAGCACGTTGGAGTCGATGGCCACGCCCAGCGCCAGCGCCATGGCGGCGATGCCGGGCAGGGTCAGGGTGGCCTGCAGCATCGACAGGATGGCCAGCAGCATCAGCACGTTCACCGACAGCGCGATGGACGAGATCACGCCGAACAGCGCGTAGTAGATGCACATGAAGACCGAGATCGCCACGAAGCCCCACACCACGCTGTGGATGCCGCGCTCGATGTTGTCGGCGCCCAGGCTCGGGCCGATGGTGTACTCCTCGATGATGTCCATGGGCGCGGCCAGCGAGCCGGCGCGCAGCAGCAGCGAGGTGTCGTTGGCCTCGGCCGTGGTCATGCGCCCGGAGATCTGCACCCGGCCGCCGCTGATCTCGCTGCGGATCACGGGGGCCGTGACCACTTCGCCCTTGCCCTTTTCGAACAGGACGATGGCCATGCGCTTGCCCACGTTCTCGCGGGTGATGTCCTTGAAGATGCGGGCGCCCTTGGCGTCGAGCGTGAGGTTGACCGTGGGCTCCTGCGTCTGGCCGTCGAAGCCGGGCTGCGCGTCGGTGAGGTTCTCGCCTGTGAGGATGACCTGCTTCTTGACGATGATGGACTGCCCGTTGCGGTCCAGGTACTTTTCGTCGCCGAAGGGCACGGGGCCGGAGCCCAGCTCGGCCGAGCGCGCCTCGGCGCTTTCGTCGACCATGCGCACTTCCAGCGTGGCCGTGCGGCCCAGGATGTCCTTGGCCTTGGCGGTGTCCTGCACGCCGGGCAGCTGCACCACGATGCGGTCCAGGCCCTGCTGCTGGATCACGGGCTCGGCCACGCCGAGTTCGTTGATCCGGTTGTGCAGCGTGGTCATGTTCTGCTTGAGCGCCTGGTCCTGCACCTTGCGCAGCGCCTCGGGCTTGATGGTGGCGCGCACGCGCACGCCCTGGCCGTCGGGGCTGCTGGTGGCCACCAGGTCGGGGAACTGGTCGGTGATCACGTTGCGCGTGGCCGTGGCGGTCGCCTCGTCGCGCAGGCGGATGTCCACCGCCTGGCCGTCGCGGCTGATGCCGCCGTGGCGGATGTTCTTGTCGCGCAGCGTGGTGCGCAGGTCGCCGGCGAGCGATTCGGCCTTCTTGGTGAGGGCCGCCTGCATGTCCACCTGCAGCATGAAGTGCACGCCGCCGCGCAGGTCCAGCCCCAGGTACATGGGGCGCGCATGCAGCGCGCTGAGCCAGTCGGGGGAGCGCGAGACGAGGTTCAGCGCGACGATGTACGGCGGGTCGGCCGGATCGGGCACCAGGGCCTTCTGGATCGCGTCCTTGGCCTTGAGCTGGCTGTCGGGCGAGTCGAAGCGCGCGCGCACCGAATTGCCATCGAAGCTCACGGCATCGGGCACGACGCCCGCGGCCTTCAGGGCCTCTTCGACGCGGCGCTGCACGGCGGCATCGACCTTCAGCGTCGCCTTGGCCGACGACACCTGCACGGCAGGGGCCTCGCCAAAGAAATTGGGCAGGGTGTACAGGGCCCCCACCAGCAGCGCGATCACGAGGATCGCGTACTTCCAGACCGGGTAACGGTTCATGATCGCGCTCTTAACTCTCAGGTCGCGGCGCAGGCCCGCAGGGCCGGCCGCCAGATCGGAACGGCTCGCGCCATCGCTTGGACTTACTTGACCGTGCCCTTGGGCAGGACCTGCGCCACGGCGCTGCGCTGGATCTGCACTTCCACGCCGGAGGTGATCTCGATGTGCAGGAAGCCTTCGGACAGGCGCGTGACCCGGCCGACGATGCCGCCGGCGGTGGCCACCTCATCGCCCTTGGCGATGGCCTCGATCATGTTGCGATGCTCTTTCTGGCGCTTCATCTGGGGGCGGATCATGACGAAGTACAGGACCACGAACATCAGCACCAGCGGGAGCATGCCCGTCAGGGAGGACATGATGTCGCTGCCACCGGCGGCGGCGGCAGGGGCGGTCTGGGCGAAAGCGGAAGAGATAAACACGGCAACAGGCTCCATTCAAATGGATGGTCGTTTCAGACACCCGCCCACGGCGCGACGCGGCGCCAGCCGGGAGGGCAACAGGCGATTGTATGCGGCGCCCCCTGGCAAAGCCCATGCCAAAACCCGCGTCCGCGGGGGGTCTTGGCGTGGCAAGGCCGGCCCAAGGGCCGGCCTTCGATGGGGCATGAAAACACCGCTCAGCACAATAACCACTAGGGCATATTGCTATATTTTCAATAGCACCCCATTTCCCCCTCACATGCCGGGGAAAGGGGCTTTCGCCCCTCAGGCCGTCTGGCGCAGCGCCTCCTGCGGGTGGCGCCACTGGTTCATCAGCACCGCCCACTTGGCGCGGGCGGCCTTCAGGTGGCGCTCCTTCACGTGGCCGTAGCCCCGGATGTCCTCGGGAATGCGGGCGATGTCGGCGGCCAGCGGCAGGTTGTCGGCGGTCAGGCCGGCCAGCAGCTCGTCGATGCAGGCGCGGTACTCGGCGATCAGGGCGCGCTCGGTGCGGCGCTCCTCGGTGCGGCCGAACGGGTCGAGCGCCGTGCCGCGCAGGCCCTTGAGCCTGGCGAGCACGCCGAAGGCCTTGCGCATCCACGGGCCGAACGGCTGCTTGAGCAGTTCGCCCTTGTCGTTCTTCTTCGCGGTCAGCGGGGGCGCCAAGTGGTGCACGAGCTTGTAGTCGCCTTCGAACATGCCCTCGATCTTGGCGGTGAACGCCGCGTCGGTGTGCAGGCGCGCGACCTCGTACTCGTCCTTGTACGCCATGAGCTTGAACAGGTAGCGGGCCACGGCCTCGGACAGGCGCGTGCCCTTGCCGCCCGTGCGCGCCTCGGCGGCCTGCACCTTCTCCACGAAGGCCTTGTACTCGGCCGCATAGGCCGCGTTCTGGTAGCCGGTGAGGAACTGCTCGCGCTTGGCCACCACTTCCGCCAGGCCCGGCTTCTTGACGAACTGGATCACCTGCGCGGCCTTGAACAGGGCCTGCACGGCGGCCAGGTCGTGCGCGCAGCGGCGGCCCCATTCGAAGGCGGCCTTGTTGTTGTCCACCTGCACGCCGTTCAGCTCCATGGCACGCATGAGCGCGGCATGCGATAGCGGCACGCGGCCCTTTTGCCAGGTGTAGCCCAGCATCAGGGGGTTGGTGTAGATGCTGTCGCCCAGCATCTGCATGGCGACTTCCTCGGCATCGAAGCTGGCCAGCAGGTCCTCGCCCACGGCGGAGGCGATGGCCGTGTCGCAATCGGTGCCCGGAAACTGCCAGTCAGGGTTGTGCACGAACGACGCAGTGGGCGAGCCGTGGGTGTTGAGCGCCACGAAGGTGCGGCCCGGCTGCATCGCGGCCATGGTGGTCTTGTGCGAGGCGACGATGGAGTCGCAGCCGATGATGAGGTCGGCCTTGGCCGTGTCCACCTTGGTGGTGTAGATGGCGTCCGGCCGGTTGGCGATCTGGATGTGGCTCCAGGTCGCGCCGCCCTTTTGCGCCAGGCCCGCCGCGTCCTGCGTGATGACGCCCTTGCCTTCCAGGTGCGCCGCCATGCCCAGCAGCGAGCCGATGGTGATCACGCCCGTGCCGCCCACGCCGGCCACGACGATGCCCCAGGCGCTCTCGGCCACGGGCAGCACCGGCTCGGGAATGGGGGGCAGCGCGGAGAGATCGCCCTTCTTTTCCTTCTTGGGTTTTTTCAGCGTGCCGCCCTCGACGGTGACGAAGCTCGGGCAAAAGCCCTTCACGCACGAGTAGTCCTTGTTGCAGGTGCTCTGGTTGATGCGGCGCTTGCGGCCGAACTCGGTCTCCAGCGGCTCCACCGACAGGCAGTTCGATTGCACCGAGCAGTCGCCGCAGCCCTCGCACACCAGCTCGTTGATGACCACGGTCTTGTTGGGCGTGGCGAGGGTGCCGCGCTTCCTGCGGCGGCGCTTTTCGGTCGCGCAGGTCTGGTCGTAGATGATGGCCGTGCAGCCGGGGATCTCGCGGAACTCGCGCTGGATCCGGTCCAGCTCATCGCGGTGGTGCACCGTCACGCCCTCGGCCAGCGCCACGCCGTCGTACTTGCCCGGCTCGTCGGTCACGATCACCAGCCGGGCGATGCCCTCGGCCTTCAGGCTGGCCATGATCTGCAGCACCGAGTGCCCCTCGGGCCGCTCGCCCACCTGCTGGCCGCCCGTCATGGCGACGGCGTCGTTGTAGAGCACCTTGTAGGTGATGTTGGTGCCCGCCGCGATGCTCTGGCGGATGGCCAGCAGCCCGCTGTGGAAGTAGGTGCCGTCGCCCAGGTTGGCGAACACGTGCTTTTCCGTGGTGAAGGGCTGCTGGCCCACCCAGGTCACGCCCTCGCCGCCCATCTGCGTGAAGGTGGACGTGTTGCGGTCGGGCATCCAGTTGACCATGTAGTGGCAGCCGATGCCGGCCACCGCGCGCGAGCCTTCGGGCACGCGGGTGCTGGTGTTGTGCGGGCAGCCGCTGCAGAACCACGGCGTGCGGTCGCCCGTGTCCACCTTGGATTCGGCCAGGCCGCGCTCGCGCGCATCGATCACCGACAGACGCGCGTCCATGCGGGCCACGATGTCGGCCGGCACGCCCAGCTTTTTGAGGCGCTTGGCGATGGCGCGCGCGATGATGGCGGGCGTGAGGTCGGCCTTGGGGCGCAGCAGCCAGTTCTGGCTCGGGTTGGGCATGCTCCACTCGCCACCGGAGTTGTCGCCCTCCACCTCGTCGAACTTGCCCAGCACGTTGGGGCGCACGTCGGCGCGCCAGTTGTAGAGCTCTTCCTTGATCTGGTATTCGATGACCTGGCGCTTTTCCTCCACCACCAGGATCTCCTGCAGCCCCTGGGCGAAGTCGCGGGTGATGGTGGCCTCCAGCGGCCACACCACGTTCACCTTGTGCAGCCGGATGCCCAGATGGCGGCAGACGTCGTCCTCCAGCCCCAGGTCGATGAGCGCCTGGCGCGTGTCGTTGTACGCCTTGCCGCTCGCGATGATGCCGAAGCGGTCCTGCGGGCCCTGGATCACGTTGTAGTTCAGCTTGTTGGCGCGGATGTACGCCAGCGCCGCATACCACTTGTAGTCCATGAGGCGCGCCTCCTGCTCCAGCGGCGCGTCGGGCCAGCGGATGTGCAGGCCGCCGGGCGGCATGGCGAAGTCCTCGGGCAGGACGATCTTCACCCGGTCCGGGTCCACCGAGATGCTGCTGGAGGACTCCACCACCTCCTGGATGGTCTTCATGCCCGACCACACGCCCGAGAAGCGGCTCATGGCGAAGGCGTGCAGGCCCATGTCCAGGATGTCCTGCACGCTGCTCGGGAAGAACACCGGCAGGCCGCAGGCCTTGAAGATGTGGTCGCTCTGGTGGGGCGCGGTGCTGCTCTTGCTGATGTGGTCGTCGCCCGCGATGGCGATCACGCCGCCGTGCCTGGAGGTGCCGGCCATGTTGGCGTGCTTGAACACGTCCGAGCACCGGTCCACGCCCGGGCCCTTGCCGTACCAGATGCCGAACACGCCGTCGTATTTCTTCGTCGTGGGGTACAGGTCGAGCTGCTGCGTGCCCCACACGGCGGTGGCGCCCAGCTCTTCGTTCACGCCGGGCTGGAACACGATGTGGTTCTTGGCCAGGTGCTTCTTGGCCGACCACAGCGCCTGGTCGTAGGTGCCCAGCGGGCTGCCGCGGTAGCCGCTGATGAAGCCCGCGGTGTTCAGGCCCGCGATCGCATCGCGCTGGCGCTGCAGCATGGGCAGGCGCACCAGGGCCTGCACGCCGCTCATGAAGGCACGGCCCTCCGGCAAGGCGTATTTGTCGTCAAGCGTGACCGTTTCAATCGCGCGGCGGATGTGCTCGGGCAGGGGGGCGTTCATAGCACGGCTCCTTCGCCAGCACGCTCGATGCCCAATCCGCAGCGTGCGGCTGCGCCGCCCCCCACGTACTTGTGGCGCAACCCGCAGTGCGGGTTGTCATCCAGCATGACCGTTTCAATGGCGCGGCGAATGGGCTCGGGCAGGGGGGCGTTCATCGGGGGAATCTCCAGTGGGGTCGTTGGCCGTCGCCTCGTGAGCGCGGTTTCAGCGGGGCGCCCTGGGCTCGGACGCACCGCCTTGTCAGGGCAGTGTAGGCAGGACGGCCGGATATGTCCTTTCGTTTTCATGCCGTGTTTACCCTCGTTTTAGAAAGGATCTTTCGCAAAATAATCCAGGGATGAATACTTTGGACAAATTCGACCTGGCGATCCTCGGCGAGCTGCAGGCCGATGCCCGGCTGACCAATGCCGAGCTGGCCCAGCGGGTGGGCCTGTCGGCCGCGCCGTGCTGGCGCCGCGTGCGCGCGCTGGAGGAGTCGGGCTTCATCAAGGGCTACCACGCCGAGATCGACCGCCACAAGATCGGGCTGGGCGTGCTGGCCTTCGTGCGGCTGGACGCCGACCGCAGCACCGGGGGCCTCACGCGCGAGATGGAGGCCGCGATCGCCCAGATCCCCGAGGTGGTGGCCTGCCACTACATCAGCGGCACGGGAACGTTCGAGCTGCAGGTGGTGGCGCGCGACCTGGACAGCTTCTCGCACTTCGCCCGCAACGTGCTGCTGAACCTGCCGAACGTGAAGGACATGCACACCAGCTTCTCGCTGGGCGAGGTCAAGGCCAGCGGCGCCCTGCCGCTGGCGCACCTCGGCCCCACCGGCAATAAGCTACAAAAACAATAGCGCAACGCCCTAGTACCGATTGCGCTGGAGGCCTTTTCGGCTTCAATCCCGTCGGCTCGCTTTTCCGCGCCGCCATCCGGGACGTCGGCGCCCCGCCCGGCACGCCCCGCCCGCACTGCGCACAATCGAGACCATCTATGCCCCCTTTGCCGCCCCACGAGAGCCCGCCCCGCCCCACCCCGTTCCCGCCCCTGGACGACAGTCCCCCGGCCACCGCCGCAGCAGGCCAGGCGCACACCGCCGAGGCCGCGGCGGCCGCGCAGCTGGACCAGGACGCCGCCCCGGCGCGCCCAGCCTCTCGCCGTTCGCGCCGCTGCAGGTGCCCGTGTTCCGCATGCTCTGGCTCACCTGGCTGGCCGCCAACACCTGCATGTGGATGAACGACGTGGCGGCCGCGTGGCTCATGACCACGCTCACCACCTCGCCCGTGCTGGTGGCGCTGGTACAGACGGCTCCACCCTGCCCGTGTTCCTGCTGGGCCTGCCCAGCGGCGCGCTGGCCGA
>NZ_BAAJYS010000114.1:0-11263 GCF_057543315.1 Acidovorax sp. KPB24-07 | reverse complement strand
CCCGCCCGATCCCTGGGACGACCTGCGCGCCCACACGGCGGCGCGGCTGGCGCTGGGGCGCGCAGGCACCGCCATCCCCACGCGCGAACTGCTGGACTTCGGCATGGCCCACGCCCAGGCACGCGATGCCGTGCACCGGCCACTCGATGCCGAAGGCCTGGCCACGCAGCTCGCCCCGGCAGGCGGCACCCCGCTGCAGGTGGCCAGCGCCGCCACCGACCGTGCCACCTACCTGCTGCGCCCGGACCTGGGCCGCCGCCTGAACGATGCCGATGCCGAGCGCCTGCGCGGCCTGGGCCGCCAGCACGATGGCGGCACCCCGCAGGCGGGATGCGACCTGCTGCTGGTGGTGGCCGATGGCCTCTCGTCCCTGGCCGTGGAACGCCATGCCGCGCCGCTGGTGCACGCCATTCTGGGCACGGCACCGCAGGGCTGGCGCATCGGCCCTTTGGTCATTGCCACGCAGGCGCGCGTGGCGCTGGGCGACGAGGTGGGCACACTGCTGGGCGCACGCCTGGTGGCGGTGCTGATCGGCGAACGCCCGGGCCTGAGTTCGCCCGACAGCCTGGGCATCTACCTCACTTGGCATCCGCAGGTGGGCCGCAGCGATGCGCAGCGCAACTGCATCTCCAACGTGCGGCACGAAGGGCTGGCACCGGCCGCGGCGGCAGCGCGCCTGTGGTGGCTGTGCCAGGAGGCCCGGCGCCTGGGACTCACCGGCATCGGGCTCAAGGACCGCAGCGATGCGGCCACCCTGGACGCCGCACCGGCCAAGGGCACGCTGACCGACGGGTAACGGGTAACGGGTAACGGGCCGGCAGCGCCCTTCCATCTTTTCGGCCTATGGATATGGCCCGATGTTCGGGTCGCTTGCATATCCGATTTGGTCGCTTCGCGTCCGCCATGGCGGTCTCCAGAATCGGGCCATCACCCTTTCCCCGCTGGAGCTGCCCGTGAGCGAAACATCCCCATCCCGGTTCGATACGTCCTTTGGAAACCTGCGCATCCGCCGCGTGGCAGGCAGCCTGGGCGGTGAAGTGCTCGGCCTTCAACTGTCGGGCGAACTGGACGACGCGACCATCGCCGACCTCACCGCCGCGCTGGTGCGCCACAAGGTGCTGTTCTTCCGCGGCCAGGCGCACCTGGACGATGCCGCGCACCAGGCATTCGGCGCGCGCCTGGGCAAGACCGTGGCCCATCCCACGGTGCCCTCGCCCACGGGCACGCGCATCTTCGAACTCGACGCCTCCAAGGGCGGTGGCCGTGCCGATTCGTGGCACACCGACGTGACCTTCATCGACGCGTTCCCCAAGTACGGCATCCTGCGCGGCGTGACCATTCCGGCCTACGGCGGCGACACGGTGTGGGCCAACACGGCCGCGGCCTACGCCCGCCTGCCCGAAGAGCTCCAGCGCCTGGCGGACGGCCTGTGGGCCGTGCACAGCAACGACTACGACTACGACTACGGTGCCGAGCGCGTGGTGGTCGAGGAGGAACGGCTGAACCACCACCGCAGGGTGTTCGTGTCCTCCGTGTTCGAAGCCGAGCACCCCGTGGTGCACGTGCACCCCGTATCGGGTGAGCGCGCGCTGCTGCTGGGCCACTTCGTCAAGAAGATCGCGGGCTTTTCCAGCACCGAATCGGCACGCCTCTTCGAGATCCTGCAAAACCGCGTGGTCCGCCTGGAGAACACCGTGCGCTGGCAGTGGCAGCAGGACGACGTGGCGATCTGGGACAACCGGGCGACGCAGCATTTCGCGATCAACGACTACGGCACGCAGGCCCGCGTGGTGCGCCGCGTCACGGTGCACGGCGAACCCGCCGTGGCGGTGGACGGGCGCCGCAGCCGCACCCGCGTGCGGCCCGAAGCCACCAACGACGCGCAGATTGACAGCGTCATTACCGCGACCGCCTGACGCCACGGAGCCATCGACATGACCCAACGACGCCAGTGGCTCCAGGCCGCATCGGCCCTGGGCGCCACCGCCCTGCTGCCCGGCTTTGCGAAGGCGCAGAGCGGTGCGAAGAAGTTCCAGGGCGTGACCCTGAATGTCTCGACCTTCAGCGCGGCCTACCCCAAGCTGCTGCAGCAGTACCTGCCCGAGTTCGAGTCGCTCACGGGCGCCAGGGTGAACTTCGACACGCCCTCGTTCCCGGTCTACAACCAGCGTGCCGACCTGGAGCTGTCCACCAAAGGCTCGGCCTACGACGTGGTCAATGTGACCTTCATCTACTCGAGCCGATGGATCCACTCGGGCTGGCTCGCGCCGCTCGACGATTTCATCAGGAACCCCAACCTCACGCCCGCCGACTGGGACGTGAACGACTTTTTGCCCGGCGCCCGCGCGCCCGAGACCGGCAAGGACGGCAAGCTCTACGGCATTCCCTGGACGGCCGAGGCGCTGCTGTCCGCCTCCTCGCGCTTCGATCTGGTGCAGCAGGCCGGCCTGGCCTATCCCGACACCACGGACGACCTGGTGAAGGTGCTGCGCGCCGTGAACAAGAAGGAGCGCGTGGCGGGCTTCGTGTCCGATAGCCACTACGGATGGACCTTCGTGCCTTATCTGCATGCCTTCGGTGGCGACGTGTTCCGCAAGGCACCAGACGACCTGTACCCCACGCTGGACACGCCCGAAGCCATCGCAGCGGCCGAGTACTACGCCAGCCTGCTGCGAGAGTTCGGGCCCGACGGTGCCATCACCTACACGCCCGACCAGGTGACCCAGGCGCTCAAGCTCGGCCGCGTCAATTTCACCGATGCGGGGCAGTTGCATCTCGCGCAACTGGGGGACCCGGCCTCCAGCAAGACCTTGAAGACACTGCAGTTCGGCCAGGTGCCAAAGGGACCTGCAGGGCGCTTTCCGGGCACGGCCGTGCATGGCCTGGGCATTCCGACGGGGTCGAAGAACAAGGAGGCCGCGTGGGCCTTCATCCAGTGGGCGCTGTCCAAGCAGACCACGCGCAAAGCGGTGCTGGCCGGGTACGGCTCGCCGGCGCGCCGTTCGGACATCGACTCCCGGGAGTTCCGCACCAGGCAGGTCATCAACGGCAACGACCTGGCGCAACTGGCACTGGACTCGATCGAGCTGGCCTCCAAGACCGGGCACATGAAGTACCGCACGGTGTCGGTCTACCCGCAAGTGGACCAGCAGCTCAACAAGGCGATCGCGCTGATCGCTTCCGGCCAGGCCAGCGCCCGGCAGGCGCTGCAGCAGGCGCAGGCCCAATCGATCACCGAGCTCCAGCGCGCCGGGCTGAAGCTGTGAGCCGGCGGTGAACACCTTGACTCTGCGCCCCGGCCTCGGCTGGGAAGCGGCACGCCGCCGCGCCTTCCTGTGGGGCCTGCTGCCCTCGCTGGCCGTGCTGCTGGTCATCACGCTGGCGCCGGCCACGGCGCTGCTGGTGACGAGCTTCACGCCCCTGAGCCTCACCGACGCGGCCGGCACCTTCCGCTTCGACGACCCGCTGGTGAACTACCGCCACCTGCTGGAGGACGCGCGCTTTCTGCGCTCCATCGCCACGCAGCTGCAGCTGTCGGTCTCCAGCGTGGCGCTGCAACTGGGCGTGGGGCTGGGCCTGGCCCTGCTGCTCAACGGGCGCTCCAAGCTGCTGGGCGCCACGCGCACGGCGTTCCTGATCCCCATGGTGCTCCCACCCATCGTGGTGGCGCTGATCTGGAAGATCCTGTACACGCCCGACGTGAGCCCTCTGCACCGCGCGCTGGAGGCGGTGGGTCTGCCGGTGCGCTCGCTGATCGCCAACCCCGACACGGCCCTGTGGGCCATCTCCATCGCCGACACCTGGCAGTGGTTTCCGTTCACCCTGCTGATGGTGCTGGCCACGCTGCAGATGGTGCCGGACGACCCGCTGGAGGCCGCGAGCCTGGACGGCGCCAACCGCTGGCAACTGTTCCGGTACATCGTGCTGCCCTACCTGAGGCCGGTGCTGGTGGTGTGCGGCCTGTTCCGGCTGATCGACAGCTTCAAGGCCTTTCCGCTGATCTACGTGCTGACCGATGGCGGCCCGGGCACGGTGACCGAGGTGACCAACTACTACGGCTTCATCCAGGCCTTCAATTTCTCCTACTGGGGGTACGCCAGCGCCATCGCGATGGTGATTCTCGCGGGCGTGTTCGCGCTCAGCTGGCTGGTGGGCCGCCTCGGATGGAACGACCATGACAAACGCTGAAGCCGCCCTGCCCCTGCCCTCCACGTTCACGCCGCCCCCTGCCGCGCGGCGCTTGCCAGATGCGCGGCGTGCCAGATGGCTGCGCCGCCATGCGCGCGGCCTCGTGGCCGTCGCTCTGCTGCTGGTGGTGATGTTCCCCTTCCTGTGGCTGGTGCAGCTGGCCTTCCGGCCCGGCGCGGACATCTTCGAGGACCGCCTGCTCTTCACGCCCACGCTGGAAGGCTTTCGCAGCCTGCTGCAGGGCCACTTCCTCAAGTCGTTCTGGAACAGCCTGGCGGTCAGCACCCTGTCCACCGGCCTGTCGCTGCTGATCGGCGTGCCGGCCGCCTATGCACTCACGCGCTGGCAGTTCCGGTGGCGGCGCCAGGTGGCCCTGTGGATCCTGGTGACGCGCATGGCGCCGCCCATCGCCTTCACCATCCCGTTCTTCCTGGCCTACCGCTGGCTCGGCCTGCAGGACACCATCGTGGGCCTGGCCATCGTCTATCTCACCTTCAATCTGGCGATCGTGATCTGGCTGATGCAGACCTTCTTCGAAGCGGTGCCCACCGCGCTCGAAGAGGCGGCCTACATCGACGGCTGCGGCGTCTGGCAGGCCTTCTGGCGCATCACGCTGCCGCTGGCGGCCCCCGGGCTGGCGGCCACCGCCGTGCTGTGCTTCATCTTCTCGTGGAACGACTTCTTCTACGCACTGATCCTCACGCGCACGAATGCCGTCACCGCCCCGGTGGCCATCGTCAACTTCCTGCAGTACGAAGGCTGGGAGTGGACCAAGATCGCCGCCAGCGGCACGCTGGTGATGTTCCCGGTGGTGATCTTCACGGTGCTCGTGCGCACCTACCTCGTGCGCGGGCTCACGGCCGGCGGCGTCAAGGACTGACATGGCCGAACTGTCCCTTCACCAGATCGTCAAGCACTACGGCGGCACACCCGTGATCCACGGGGTGGACATCCACATCCGCGACGGCGAGTTCGTCGCGCTCGTCGGGCCCTCGGGCTGCGGCAAGTCCACGCTGCTACGCGCCATCGCGGGGCTCGAAACCATCACCAGCGGCGAGATCCGGCTGGGCGGGCGCGTGATCAACGACGTGGCGCCTAAGGACCGCAACATCGCCATGGTGTTCCAGAACTACGCGCTCTACCCCCACATGACGGTGGCGCAGAACCTGGGCTTCTCGCTGAAGCTGCAGGGCGAGAGCCAGGCCGCCATCCGGCGCCGGGTGGACGAGGTGGCCGCCATCCTGGGCCTGGAAGCCTTGCTGGACCGCACGCCGCGCCAGCTCTCGGGCGGCCAGCGCCAGCGCGTGGCCATGGGCCGCGCCATCGTGCGCCAGCCCCATGCCTTCCTGTTCGACGAGCCGCTGTCCAACCTCGATGCCAAGCTGCGCGTGCAGGTGCGCACCGAAATCAAGGCGCTGCACCAGCGCCTGGGCACCACCACGGTGTACGTCACGCACGACCAGGTGGAGGCCATGACCCTGGCCGACCGCATCGTGGTGCTCAAGGACGGGGTGATCGAGCAGGTGGGTGCGCCCCTCGATCTGTACGACCGGCCGGCCAATGCGTTCGTGGCGGGGTTCATCGGCTCGCCGGCCATGAATTTCATTCCCGGCCGGTTGCATCTGGACGGCGACGCCAGCGTGGTCACCGACGACGGCTTGCGCCTGCCCCTGGCCCGCCCGCCCCGCGGGCGCCATGGCGACAGCGTGCTGTACGGGGCCCGGCCCGAGCACTTCGCGCTGGACACCAGCGGCGCGGGCCTGCCGGCCCAGGTCGTCGTGGTGGAGCCCACGGGCTCGGAAACCCAGGTCGCGCTGCGGCTCGATGGCCGGCACGACATCCTGGCGGCGTTCCGCGACCGCATCGACGTGCGGCCGGGCGACGCGCTTCAGTTGCGGCCCGTGGCGGCGCAGGCGCACCTGTTTGATGCGGCCAGCGGCCTGCGGCTGAATTGACACCACCCTGTCATCGGTGGCGCCCATCCGAAGGGCTCAGGGCGGCACAGCGCATCACAGCCGGTGGGATCGGTCCCCTTGCGAAAAGCCCACGGGCTCCCACGGTTCGCCCGCGCCCAGGGCCAGCACCTTGAACAGCTCGCCCATCTCGTGCTCCATGACCAGCTTGGCGGCCGTGGCGCGTTCGAGCAGGGGCAGCTCCACCATGCGCTGGGCCAACCCGCAGTTGATGAGAAAGTGCGCCTGCGTGGTGTAGCCCAGCACCTGCAGGCCCGCGTCCTGCGCGGCCAATGCCATGGCCGTGAAGTTGACGTGCGCGGTGATGTCCTTGCGGCCCACCGCCACCAGCGGATCGCTGTCGGCCAGGTGCCCCTGGTGGCACATCACCGTGCCCATGTGGCGCTGGGGGTGGTAGTACTCCGCCTCGCCGAACCCGTAGTCCAGCAGGAAGGCTGCGCCGCGCTCCAGCCGGTCGGCCAGGGTGCGGATGAAGCCCTCGCCCTGCGGGTGGATCTCGGTCAGGTAGTCGTGGGGGCCTTCCACCTCGACGGGCGGGCGCAGATCGGTGGGCCAGTCGGCCCAGGCGAAGGCATCGCCCTGCAGCACCACGCCGCGTTCATGCCACACGCCGCCCGCCTGCCCGCCGTGGCGGGCCAGCAGCTTCACCGGCATGGCGTCCAGCACCTCGTTGCCCACCACCACGCCCGCAAAGCGGTCGGGCAGCGCATCCACCCACCGCACCTTGTGCGCATGCGGGGACAGCAGCGCCTGCTGGCGCACGCGCAGGCTGCCGGACAGATCGACGATGGTGTAGCGCTGCACCCGTTCGCCCAGGGCATCGAGCAGCTGCAGCGCCAGGGCGCCGGAGCCCGCGCCGAACTCCCACAGCTCGTGCGTTCCGGTCCGTGCGAGGGCCTCGCCCACCTGCACGGCCAGGGTCTGGCCGAACAGGGGGCTCAGCTCGGGCGCGGTCACGAAGTCGCTGCCCGACCCGGGCAGCAGGCCGAACTTGGTGGAGTCGTTGGCGTAGTAGCCCAGGCCGGGCGTGTACAGGGCCAGGGCCATGAAGCGGTCGAAACCGATCCAGCCGCCGGCCTGGGCAATGGCCTGGCCAATGTGGGCCGCCAGGGCGGTCGTTAAACTTGGGGGTTCTGTCGTCGTCACGGTCCCGATTGTCCCCGATGCCCTCCCCCTCCCGTCCTCGCACCGTGCTGGTGACCGGCGCCGCCAAGCGCCTGGGCCGCGACATCGCGCTCGCGCTGGCCGCCGGCGGCTGGCAGGTGGCCGTCCACTACCGGCATTCCGAGCAGGATGCTATTGAAACCGTAGCAGCATGCCGGCGATTTTCTTGCGCCAGCGCCCATTTCGATGCCGATTTCCAGGACGAGGCCGCCGTGCGCGGCCTGCTGCCCCGCGTGGTGCAGCATTTCGGCGCGGTGGACGCGGTGGTCAACAGTGCCTCGCTTTTCGAGCACGACGATGCCGCGAGCTTCGGGTTTGACACGCTGGAGCAGCACCTGCGCAGCAACACCGCGGCGCCCGTGCTGCTGGCCCAGGGCCTGCATGCGCATCTGGAACAGCGGGCCGCAGCCGCTGCGGGCGATGAGGGCGACCAGGGCGAAATCCACGGCGCCGTGGTCAACCTGCTCGACCAGAAGCTCTGGAACCAGAACCCCGACTTCCTGAGCTACACCCTCTCCAAGGCGGCGCTGGAGGCGGCCGGCACCATGCTGTCGCTGGCCCTCGCGCCCCGGGTGCGGGTGGTGGGGGTGGCGCCGGGCCTCACCCTCACCAGCCACCTGCTGGAAGGCGAGAAATTCCGCCAGCTGCACGCGCTGAGCCCGCTGGGCCGGTCTTCCACGCCCGCCGACGTGGCCGCCACCGTGAAGTTCGCGCTGGAAAACCGCTCCATCACCGGCACCACGCTGCTGGTGGATGGCGGCCAGCACCTGATGCGGTTCGAGCGCGACTTTTCGATGATGTGAGCGCAGCCCGGCTCCGCCCTCCCCCTTTCCTTCCCATATCCCATGTACAACGCCGCAGGCACCCAGATCCTCACGCTCACCGGTTTGCGCTTCGACGCCAACCTGGGCATCCTCGCGCACGAGATGACCACGCCGCAGCCCATCCAGGTCGATGCCGAGTTGCACCTGGGCACGCAACCCCTGCACCCGAGCGACGACGACATCCTGCACGTGCTGGACTACCGCAAGGTGCGCCAGATCATCATCGACGAGTGCACGGCCGAGCACGTGAACCTGCTGGAGACGCTGATCGGCAAGCTCAGCGCCCGGCTCATGCTGCTGCCCGGCGTGCTGGGCGTGCGCGTGAAGATCGCCAAATTGGAAATTTTTGACGACTGCGAAGTGGCCATCCGCAGCGAGACAGGACAGTGGTGAACCCCATGAATGCCATCCTCAACGACCCCACGCCCGGCTGGACCGCCGACGCCCCCGAGCCCCTCGGCACGCCCGATGCAGCGGCAAGCGCCGAGGCCGCTGCGGCGCCGGCCCGCCTGAAGATCGAGCGCGAGACCCACAAGCTGGAAAAGCGCCTGTGCCGCGAGGTGGGCAAGGCCATCGTGGACTACCAGATGATCGAGGAGGGCGACAAGGTCATGGTGTGCATGTCCGGCGGCAAGGACAGCTACGCCCTGCTGGACATCCTGCTCAAGCTCAAGGCGCGCGCGCCCATCCACTTCGACCTCGTGGCGGTGAACCTCGACCAGAAGCAGCCGGGGTTTCCCGAGCACGTGCTGCCCGAGTACCTGGCCTCGCAGGGCGTGCCGTTCCACATCGAGAACGAAGACACCTACAGCATCGTCAAGCGCCTCATTCCCGAAGGCAAGACGACCTGCAGCCTGTGCAGCCGGCTGCGCCGCGGCATCCTGTACCGCGTGGCCGACGAACTGGGCTGCACCAAGATCGCCCTGGGCCACCACCGCGATGACATTTTGCAGACGCTGCTGCTCAACATGTTCTTCGGCGGCAAGCTCAAGTCCATGCCCCCGAAGCTCGTGAGCGACGACGGCAAACACGTGGTGATCCGCCCGCTGGCCTACGTGGCCGAGAAGGACACCGCGCGCTGGGCCGCGCACCGCAACTTTCCCATCATTCCCTGCAACCTGTGCGGCAGCCAGGAGAACCTGCAGCGCAAGCAGGTGGGCGAGATGCTGCGCGAATGGGACAGGAAATTCCCCGGCCGTGTGGAAAACATGTTCAACGCGCTGCAGAACGTCGTGCCGTCGCACCTGCTCGATGGAACACTGCACGACTTCAAGGGTCTGAAGGCGACGGGCACCGCCAGCGAAGACGGAGACAAGGCGTTCGACCGCGAGGATTTCCCTGCCGCCCCCGGATTGCCCGGCGTGCAGGTGGTTCAGCTGTCCTGAACGCCCCGTCGATCATCGCCAGCGCTGACCGCACCATGACGGCCCCTTTCCGGAGACACCCATGAAGACCCTGCGCTGCGCTTTCTCCATCACCCTGGCCACGGCCGCCCTGATGCTCGGCGGCTGCGCCGTCACCCGCACCGTGGACAGCGCGGTGCACAGCTACTCGACGCTGGCGGCCCTGCCCTCACCGCCCACCTACCGACTGGAGCGCCTGCCCTCGCAGCAGGCCCAGGCTGCATCGTTCGCCCCCATCGACGCCATGGCCCAGCAGTCGCTGGCGCGCGTGGGGCTGCAGCGCGACGACGCCAATGCCCGGCTCGTGCTGCAGGTCGGCGCGCAGGCAAGCTATGCCACGCCGGCCTACTGGCCCTACTATGGCGATCCGTTCTACCCCCGCTGGGGCTGGGGCCTTGGCTACGGGGGCCATGGCGGCCGCTGGGGTTGGGGCATGGGCGGCAGCTGGATGATGGACCGCCCCCCCACGCTCTACCGCCGCGAGGCCAGCCTGGTGCTGCGCGACGCCGCCACGCAGCAGATCGTGTACGAGACCTCCGCCGTGCACGAGGACGTCTGGACCAGCGACCCGGCCATCTTCGGCATCCTGTTCGACGCCGCCCTGACCGGTTTCCCGCAGCCCCCCGCGGGCCCGCGCCAGGTGCGCACCACCCTGGCGCCGCCTGCCCCCTGATCGACGAACTCGCCGCCATGCACGCCACCCGCATCATCGCCATCCGCCACGGAGAAACCGCCTGGAACGTGGACACGCGCATCCAGGGCCATCTGGACATTCCGCTCAACCACACCGGCCTGTGGCAGGCGCGCCGCGTGGGCGAGGCCCTGGCCGGCGAGCCCGTGGCCGCCATCTATGCCAGCGACCTGCAGCGCGCCCATGCCACCGCGCAGGCGGTGGCCGACACCACGGGCGCACCGCTGGTCGCCGAGCCCGGCCTGCGCGAGCGCAGCTTCGGCCAGCTGCAGGGCCGCACCTTCGCCGAGATCGAGACCGAAATGCCCGAGGAGGCCCGCCGTTGGCGCCAGCGCGATCCGCACTTCGTGCCCGACGGGGGCGAGTCGCTGATCGTGTTCCGCGAGCGCATCCTTGGCACCACCCACCAGCTGGCGCAGCGCCACCCCGGCGAACTCGTGGTGCTGGTCGCCCACGGCGGCGTGATGGACGTGCTGTACCGCGCCGCCACCGGCCAGGAACTGCAGGCCCCACGCACCTGGCAACTCACCAACGCGGCCATCAACCGCCTGCTCTGGACCGGCGACGGCCTCACCCTGGTCGGCTGGGCCGACACACAGCACCTGGACGACGCCGCGCGATGAAGCCCATTCCTGAATCCCTGCGCGCCAGCATCGGCCTGCGCGTCGACCTGATCGACACCCCCGCACTCGTCGTCGATCTCGACGCCATGGAGCGCAACATCCAGCGCATGGCCGACTTCGCGCGCAAGCACCAGGTGCGCTGGCGGCCCCATGCCAAGATGCACAAGAGCGCCGAGCTCGCCCTGCTGTTGCAGCAGGCCGGTGCCACGGGCGCCTGCATGCAGAAGGTGAGCGAGCCGAGGCGCTGGCCGCCGCCGGCGTGAACGACCTGTACATCAGCAACCAGGTCATCGCCGCCGCCAAGCTGCTGCGCGTGGCGCGCCTGGCGCACCAGCTCGGCCTGCGCGGCGGGCGCCTGGCCCTGGCGGTGGACAGCGAGGAAGGCATCGAGCGCCTG
>NZ_BAAJYS010000113.1:0-11371 GCF_057543315.1 Acidovorax sp. KPB24-07 | reverse complement strand
CGGCCTCGCGCTCGGGCGCGCGGTCGCGCTGCGGCGTGGCCCACACGGCGCCGGGGAAATGGCTGTCCCAGGCAAAGCGCGCGATCACGTGCCAGTGCAGGTGCGGCACCATGTTGCCGAGCGCGGCCAGGTTGATCTTGTCCGGCTGCACATGGGCGCGCAGCGCGGTCTCCACCGCCGCCACGGCCTCCATGCAGTGCAGGCGGCCGCCCGCGTCCAGGTCGGTGAACTCCGCCGCGTGCGCGTTCCATACCACGCGGTAGAAGGCTGGAAAGCCGGCCTCCTGCGCGCGGATCACGCGCAGCTTCGGGCCGCGCCAGACCAGTGTGCCGCCGTCGCCGTCGCACAGCGGGCAATCGGGCACGGTGGCCGCGGCAGGCGCCGTGGCCACCATCAGACCAGCACCCGCTCGATGCCGCCCGCGTTGGCGCGCTGCACGTATTCGGGCATCCATTGGTCGCCGAGGATCTCGCGCGCCATCTCGACGACGATGTAGTCGGCCTCCAGCAGGCCGTTGTTCAGGTCGTCCTGGTAGCGGTTCAGGCCCTGCAGGCAGCTGGGGCAACTGGTGAGGATCTTCACGTTGTCCTGCGCGCCCGCGGCGCCGCTGGCCCGCAGCGCGGCCTCGCCCTTCCTGATTTCCTCTTCCTTGCGAAAACGCACCTGCGTGGAGATGTCGGGCCGCGTCACGCCCAGCGTGCCGGATTCGCCGCAGCAGCGCTCGCTCTTGAGCACCTGCGGCCCCACCAGCGCCTTCACGGTCTTGACCGAGTCCTGCAGCTTCATGGGGTTGTGGCAGGGCTCGTGGTACAGGTAGGCGCCCTTGCCCTGCAGGGTCACGCCCTTTTCCAGCAGGTATTCGTGGATGTCGATGATGCGGCTGCCCGGGAAGATCTTGCCGAAGTCGTAGCCCTGCAGCTGGTCGTAGCAGGTGCCGCAGCTCACCACCACGGTCTTGATGTCGAGGTAGTTGAGCGTGTTGGCCACGCGGTGAAAGAGCACCCGGTTGTCGGTGATCATCTTTTCGGCCTTCTCGAACTGGCCGCTGCCGCGCTGCGGGTAGCCGCAGCACAGGTAGCCCGGCGGCAGCACGGTCTGCACGCCCGCATGCCACAGCATGGCCTGCGTGGCCAGGCCCACCTGGCTGAACAGGCGCTCGGAGCCGCAGCCGGGAAAGTAGAACACCGCCTCCGTCTCGGCCGTGGTCGTGGCCGGGTTGCGGATGATGGGCACGTAGTCCTTGTTCTCGATGTCCAGCAGCGCGCGCGCCGTCTTCTTGGGCAGGCCGCCGGGCAGCTTCTTGTTGATGAAGTGGATCACCTGCTCCTTGACCGGCGCGGTGCCCACCGTGGCCGGCGGCCGCGCGGTCTGGCGGCGGCCCACCTTGCGCAGCAGGTCCACGGCGATGCGCTGGGCCTTGAAGCCCACGCCGACCATGGCGCTGCGCATCAGCTTGATGGTGTCGGGGTTGGTGGCGTTGAGCATGGTCATGGCCAGCGCGTTGCCCGGGCGGAAGGTCTTCTTGCCCATCTTGCGCAGCAGGTTGCGCATGTTCATGGTCACGTCGCCGAAGTCGATCTTGACCGGGCACGGCGTGTAGCACTTGTGGCACACGGTGCAGTGGTCGGCCACGTCCTCGAACTCCTGCCAGTGCTTGATCGACACGCCCCGGCGCGTCTGCTCCTCGTACAGGAAGGCCTCGACCAGCAGCGAGGTGGCGAGGATCTTGTTGCGCGGGCTGTACAGCAGGCTGGCGCGCGGCACGTGGGTGGCGCACACGGGCTTGCACTTGCCGCAGCGCAGGCAGTCCTTGACCGAATCGGCGATGGCGCCGATGTCGCTCTGCTGCATGATCAGCGACTCGTGCCCCATCAGGCCGAAGCTCGGCGTGTAGGCGTTGGTCAGGTCGGCGAACATCAGCGAGTTGCGGGCCGAACCGGGCTCCCGGGCAATATCCACTACGGCACCACGCTCCTGATTTCGTAGCAGCTTGCCTTTATTGAAGCGCCCTTCGGGGTCCACGCGCTGCTTGTAGTCGGCGAACGGCCGCAGCTCGTCGTCGGTCAAAAACTCCAGCTTGGTGATGCCGATGCCGTGCTCGCCCGAGATCACGCCGTCGAGTTGGCGGGCCAGCACCATGATGCGCGCCACGGCCTCGTGGGCCGTCTGCAGCATGCGGTAGTCGTCGCTGTTGACCGGGATGTTGGTGTGCACGTTGCCGTCGCCGGCATGCATGTGCAGCGCCACCCACACGCGGCCCTTGAGCACGCGCTGGTGGATGGCCTGGGCCTCGTCCATGATGGGCTGGAAGGCGGCGCCGGCGAAGATCTTGGCCAGCGGCTCGCGCAGCTGGGTCTTCCAGCTCGCGCGCAGCGTGTGGTCCTGCAGCTGGGCGAAGAGCGGCTCCACGTCGCGCAGCCATCCGGTCCAAAGGTCCCGCACCTCGCCCACCAGCGCCACGGCCTGGCCCACGCGGTCTTCCAGCAGCTCGGCCGACGGGATCTCGTGCGCGTCGTCCTGGCGGCCCAACGGCAGGTTGCCGCGCAGGAAGAAGTCTTCCAGCGCATCGCACAGCGCGATCTTGTTGCGCAGCGACAGCTCGATGTTGATGCGTTCGATGCCGTCGGTGTACTCGGCCATGCGCGGCAGCGGGATCACCACGTCTTCGTTGATCTTGAAGGCGTTGGTGTGGCGGCTGATGGCGGCCGTGCGCTTGCGGTCCAGCCAGAACTTCTTGCGCGCCTCGGGGCTGATGGCGACGAAGCCCTCGCCCGAGCGCGAATTGGCCAGCCGCACGACCTCGCTGGTCACGCGCGCCACGTCGTCGGCGTTGTCGCCCGCGATGTCGCCGAACAGCACCATCTTCGGCAGGCCGCCGCCATGCCGCTTGCTCTTGGTGGCGTAGCCCACGGCCTTCAGGTAGCGGTCGTCCAGGTGTTCCAGGCCTGCCAGCAGCACGCCGCTGCGCTGCTGCTCGGCGAACATGAAGTCCTTGATCTCCACGATGCTGGGCACCGCGTCCTTGGCGTTGCCGAAGAACTCCAGGCACACGGTGCGCGTGTGCTCGGGCATGCGGTGCACCACCCAGCGCGCGCTGGTGATGAGGCCGTCGCAGCCCTCTTTCTGGATGCCGGGCAGGCCCGACAGGAACTTGTCGGTCACGTCCTTGCCCAAGCCCTCCTTGCGGAAGGTCTTGCCGGGGATGTCCAGGCGCTCGGTGCGGATCGGCGTCCTGCCGTCAGCCTCGAAGTACTGCAGCTCGAAGCTGGCCACTTCGGCATCGTGGATCTTGCCCATGTTGTGGTTCACACGGGTCACCTCCAGCCACTGGGCGTCGGGCGTCACCATGCGCCAGCTGGCGAGGTTGTCGAGCGCCGTGCCCCACAGCACGGCCTTCTTGCCGCCGGCGTTCATGGCGATGTTGCCGCCGATGCAAGAGGCCTCGGCGCTGGTCGGGTCCACGGCGAACACGTAGCCCGCGCGCTCGGCCGCATCGGCCACGCGCTGGGTGACCACGCCGGCCTCGGTCCACACCGTGGCGACCTCGCGGTCCATGCCCGGGAGGCGGCGCATTTCCACCTCGGTCATGGCTTCGAGCTTCTCGGTGTTGATGACCACGCTGCGCCAGGTGAGCGGAATGGCGCCGCCGGTGTAGCCGGTGCCGCCGCCGCGCGGGATGATGGTCATCTCCAAGTCGATGCAGGCCTTGACCAGCGCGGCCATCTCGGCCTCGGTGTCGGGGGTGAGCACCACGAACGGGTATTCGACGCGCCAGTCGGTCGCGTCGGTCACGTGGGACACGCGCGAGAGGCCGTCGAACTTGATGTTGTCCTTGGCCGTGTGGCGGCCCAGGCGCTTTTGCACCTGGCGGCGCAACTGCGCCGCCTCGATGAAGGTGGCGTCGAACTCGGCGATGGCGCGGCGGGCGGCGTCCACCAATTGGCCCACGAGCTGGTCGCGGCCGGAGTCGTCGGCCGGCGTGCGGCGCTTGCCGATCTCGGCCAGGCGGTGCTCCAGCGCCTCGACCAGCAGCTTGCGCCGGTCGGGGTTGTCCAGCAGGTCGTCCTGCAAATAGGGGTTGCGCTGCACCACCCAGATGTCGCCCAGCACTTCATAGAGCATGCGGGCCGAGCGGCCGGTGCGGCGCTCGCGGCGCAGCTGGTCGAGCACGTCCCAGGACGGAGACCCGAGCAGGCGGATGACGATTTCCCGGTCGGAAAACGAGGTGTAGTTGTAGGGAATCTCTCGCAGGCGGGCGGGCTCGGCGGCCTGCGCCTGCAGGGCAGCCAGCGCTATGGGAACGTTCATGGGGTCAACCTGGGTCGGGCGCGTGGGGCGCCCCTGTGCCTCGGGGCCGCGATTTTATGCCAGCCTCCGGGCGGTCCCGGGGGCCGGGACGGCCCCGCCAGCCGCTGCGGCAACGACCGCACCCCGGATGCTACTATTTTTATAGCATCATGCCGGCGTTTTCATTGTGCTGGAGGCCGTTTTGGCACCAAATCCCAAGGCAGGCCGGCGGAGCCCCTGGCGGCCGGCCCGGCCGGTCAGAACAGCACGCGGCTGCGGATCGTGCCCGGCACCTTGGCCAGCTCGTCCTGCGCCAGGTCGGACGACTGGGCGTCGATGTCGATCACCACGTAGCCCACCTTCTCGTTGGTCTGCAGGTACTGGGCGGCGATGTTGATCCGGTTGTCCGAGAAGATCTGGTTGATCTGCGACAGCACGCCCGGCACGTTCTGGTGGATGTGCAGCAGCCGGTGCTTGCCCGGGTGCGCGGGCAGCGCCACCTCGGGGAAGTTGACCGACGAGATCGAGGTGCCGTTGTCGCTGTACTTGACCAGCTTCTCGGCCACTTCGAGCCCGATGTTGGCCTGCGCCTCCATGGTCGATCCGCCGATGTGCGGGGTGAGGATCACGTTGTCCAGCCCGCGCAGCGGCGACAGGAACTCGTCCTTGTTGGTGCGCGGCTCGACCGGGAACACGTCGATGGCGGCACCCAGCAGCTTCTTGGCGCGGAGCGCCTCGGCCAGCGGCTCGATTTCCACCACCGTGCCGCGCGCGGCATTGATGAGGATGCCGCCCGGCTTCATCGCCGCGATCTCGGCCGCGCCGATCATCCACTGCGTGGACGCCAGCTCGGGCACGTGCAGGCTCACGATGTCGGCCTGCCCCAGCAGCGCGTGCAGCGAGGGCGCCTGGCGCGCATTGCCCAGGGGCAGCTTGTTGACCACGTCGTGGAAGATCACGTGCATGCCCAGGCCCTCGGCCAGCACCGACAGCTGCGTGCCGATGGAGCCGTAGCCCACGATGCCCAGCGTCTTGCCGCGGATCTCGTAGGCGTTGTCGGCCGACTTCAGCCAGCCGCCGCGGTGCGCCACCGCGTTCTTCTCGGGAATGCCGCGCAACAGCAGGATGGCCTCGGCCAGCACCAGTTCGGCCACCGAGCGGGTATTGGAGTACGGCGCGTTGAACACGGCGATGCCGCGCTCGCGCGCGGCGTTCAGGTCCACCTGGTTGGTGCCGATGCAAAAGCACCCCACGGCCACGAGCTTGTGCGCCTGGGCGAAGACCTCGGCCGTCAGCTGGGTGCGCGAGCGGATGCCCACGAAGTGCGCATCGGCGATCTTGCGCTTGAGCTCGTCGTCGGGCAGCGCGCCGGAGATCGCCTCGATCTGCGTGTAGCCCGCACCGCGCAGCACGTCGAGCGCGGACGGGTGGATGCCCTCGAGCAACAGGAACTTGATCTTGCTTTTGTCCAGAGAGGTTTTGGCCATGGAAAGGTCCGGAGGATCGGAAAAGGAAAAGGCGCGGGATTCGGCCCCGCGATCAGCCCCGAAATGGGGACGCGAGATCATTGTGCACCGCACAAAACCCTGCTGGCATCCTTGCAATTCGCTGAAATGGTGCGCGGCACCAGTCGCCAAGGCGACTCCGGCCACCGCCGATCTGTCACGGAATTGTCACGAAATCGCCAGCGCTGGCGCCCGTTTGGCGGCCATGGCGGGGCCCTGCGCCGCGACGGGTTTCCCCGCTTGATCGCTGCGTGGGCCTATGCGACAACGACATATTCGTGTCACGAAATGCGTCCTACCATCGGCGCTTCGTGCATTTCGTATCGATTCGAGGAGTTTTCATGCAATTCAAGCACCTGGCGGCCGCTGCCGCCATCGCCGCTTCGCTCTGCGCCACGGCGCAGGCACAGACCGAGATCCAATGGTGGCATTCGATGACCGCGGTCAACGGCGAGTGGGTGAACGACTTGGCCAAGCAGTTCAACGAGAGCCAGAAGGAATACAAGATCGTGCCGACCTACAAGGGCACGTATGACGAGTCCATGACGGCCTCCATCGCCGCCTTCCGCGCCGGCAACGCACCGCACATCCTGCAGGTGTTCGAAGTCGGCACGGCCACCATGATGGCCAGCAAGGGCGCCATCGTGCCCGTGGGCAAGGTGATGCAGGACGCGGGCGCCAAGTTCGACCCGGCCGCCTACATCCCCGCCGTGGCCGGCTACTACACGGCCCCCAACGGCCAGATGCTGAGCTTCCCGTTCAACAGCTCCACCACCATCTTCTACTTCAACAAGGACGCCTTCAAGGCGGCCGGCCTGCCCACCGACAAGGCACCCGCCACCTGGCCCGAAGTGGTCAACGCGGCGGCCAAGCTCAAGGCCTCGGGCCACAAGTGCCCGTTCACCACGGCCTGGCAGAACTGGACGCAGGTCGAGAGCTTCTCGGCCTGGCACAACGTGGAGTTCGCCAGCAAGTCCAACGGCCTGCAGGGCCTGGACGCGCGCCTGAAGGTCGATTCGCCCCTGCACGTGCGCCACATCGAGAACCTGGCCAACATGGCCAAGCAGGGCCTGTTCGTCTACAAGGGCCGCGGCAACGTGCCCGAGGCCAGCTTCGTGTCCGGCGAGTGCGCCATGATCAACACGTCGTCGGGCTTCTACGGCAACGTGGCCAAGAACGCCAAGTTCGCCTACGGCCTGGCTCCCCTGCCCTACTACCCCGATGTACCCGGCGCACCGCAGAACACCGTGATCGGCGGCGCGAGCCTGTGGGTCATGGCCGGCAAGAAGCCTGCCGAATACAAGGGCGTGGCGCAGTTCTTCCAGTTCATCTCCACGCCTGAAGTGCAGTCCGCCAGCCACAAGCGCACCGGCTACCTGCCCGTCACCAAGGCCGCGTATGAGCTGACCGAGAAGTCGGGCTTTTACCAGCAGAACCCCGGCACCGACGTGGCCGTGACGCAGATGATCCGCAAGGTGACCGACAAGAGCCGCGGCATCCGCCTGGGCAACTACGTGCAGATCCGCGCGATCGAGGACGAAGAGCTCGAACAGGTGTGGTCCGGCAAGAAGACCGCCAAGGAAGCGCTGGACACGATCGTCAAGCGTGGAAACGAGCAACTGGAACGCTTCCAGAAGGCGAACAAGTCGTAATACGGCTTAAACTGACCGTTTCGCCAACCGTAAAAAGCAGATGGGTCATCCATCTGCTTTTTGCTTTGGGAAGCGCCGATTTCTCCCAACCTTCCGCCCCATGGAAAAACGCGTCCGTTTCAAATCTGCCTGGCTGCCCTGGCTGCTCATCGCGCCGCAGATGGCCATCATCCTGGTCTTCTTCTTCTGGCCCGCCAGCCAGGCGCTGGTGCAGTCGATGCAGCTGCAGGACGCCTTCGGAACCTCCACCGAATGGGTGGGCCTGGCCAACTTCCGCCAGCTCTTCAACGACGGCAGCTACGTGGAGTCGTTCAAGACCACGGCCATGTTCTCCGTGCTGGTGGCGGGCATCGGCATCAGCCTGTCGCTGATGCTGGCGATCTTCGCCGACCGCGTGGTCAAGGCGGCCATGTTCTACAAGACCATGCTGATCCTGCCCTACGCCGTCGCGCCCGCCGTGGCCGCGGTGCTGTGGGTGTTCATGTTCTCGCCGTCGCTCGGCGTGGTGGCCTACGGCCTGGAGAAGGTCGGCATCCACTGGAACCACCTGCTCGACTCGGGCCAGGCCATGACGCTGATCGTGATGGCCTCGGTGTGGAAGCAGATCTCCTACAACTTCCTGTTCTTCCTGGCCGGTCTGCAGTCGATCCCCAAGTCGCTCATCGAAGCCGCGGCCATCGACGGCGCGCGCCCGTGGCGCCGCTTCTGGACCATCCAGTTCCCGCTGCTGTCGCCCACCACGTTCTTCCTGCTGGTGATCAACGTGGTCTATGCCTTCTTCGACACCTTCGCCATCGTCGATGCGGCCACGCAGGGCGGCCCGGGCAAGGACACGGCCATCCTGGTCTACAAGGTCTATTACGACGGCTTCAAGGCCATGGACCTGGGCGGCTCGGCCGCGCAATCGGTGGTGCTGATGCTGATCGTCGTCGCGCTCACCGTGGTGCAGTTCCGCTATGTCGAAAAGAAAGTGAACTACTGATGCAACGCCCGATGCAATGCATTTCCTCGATGGAGGCCGCCCATGGTTGAGCGCCGCCTGACCGCCGGCATCCTGGCCCATGTGATCATGGTGCTGGGCGTGCTGATCGTCGCCTTTCCGCTGTACCTGGCGTTCGTCGCCTCCACGCACACCGCGCAGGAGATCGTGCAGGCCCCCATGCCGCTGCTGCCCGGCGGCCACTTCTGGGAGACCTACAAGGCCGCCCTGTTCGGCCGCGATGCGGGCGCGGGCTCCACGGCCCCGGTGGCCCGCATGATGTGGGTCAGCCTGGTGTCGGCCCTGGTCATCACCTTCGGCAAGATCGCCATCTCGCTGCTGTCGGCCTTCGCCATCGTGTACTTCCGCTTTCCCTTCAAGGGCCTGTGCTTCTGGCTGATATTCATCACGCTGATGCTGCCCGTGGAAGTGCGCATCGGCCCAACGTACCAGGTGGTGTCCGACCTCGGCATGCTCAACAGCTACGCGGGCCTGACCGTGCCGCTGATCGCCTCGGCCACGGCCACGTTCCTGTTCCGCCAGTTCTTCCTGACCGTGCCCGACGAGCTGGTCGAGGCCGCGCGCATGGACGGCGCGGGCCCGATGCGGTTCTTCAAGGACATCCTGATCCCGCTGTCCAAGACCTCGATCGCCGCCCTGTTCGTGATCCAGTTCATCTACGGCTGGAACCAGTACCTGTGGCCGCTGCTGGCCACCACGAGCGAAGACATGTACCCGGTGGTGATCGGCATCAAGCGCATGATCGCCGGCGGAGACGGCCAGAACGAATGGAACATCGTCATGGCGACGGCCATCCTGGCCATGCTGCCGCCGGCCGTGGTGGTGATGCTCATGCAGAAGTGGTTCGTCAAGGGCCTCGTGGACACCGAGAAATAACGGTCAACGACCACCGATCGATCTGACAAGAATCCCAAAGATATGGCATCCCTCTCGCTTCGCAACGTCATCAAGCGCTACGGCGCCGGCCCCAAGGCCAACCCGGTCATCCACGGCGTCAGCGCCGAAATCCAGGATGGCGAATTCATCGTGATCGTCGGCCCGTCGGGCTGCGGCAAATCCACCCTGCTGCGCATGGTCGCGGGCCTGGAAGAGATCAGCGGCGGCGAGATCGCCATCGGCCCCCGCGTGGTGAACAACCTCGAGCCCGCCGAGCGGGACATCGCCATGGTGTTCCAGAACTACGCGCTCTACCCGCACATGACGAACTTCGACAACATGGCCTACGGCCTGAAGATCGCCAAGGTGCCCAAGGACGAGATCAAGCGGCGCGTGGACAAGGCCGCCAAGATCCTGGAGCTGGGCCACCTGCTGGAGCGCAAGCCGCGCGAGCTGTCCGGCGGCCAGCGCCAGCGCGTGGCCATGGGGCGCGCCATCGTGCGCCAGCCGCAGGTGTTCCTGTTCGACGAGCCGCTGTCCAACCTGGATGCCAAGCTGCGCGCGCAGACCCGCCTGGAGATCCAGAAGCTGCACCGCGAACTGGGCATCACCAGCCTGTTCGTCACCCACGACCAGGTCGAGGCCATGACGCTCGCGCAGCGCATGATCGTCATGAACGGCGGCGTGATGGAGCAGTTCGGCACGCCCGAGGAGGTCTACCACTCGCCGGCTTCGACCTTCGTGGCCAGCTTCATCGGCTCGCCGCCCATGAACCTGCTCAAGAACGCGGAAGGCGGCAAGCAGGGCGCGATCCTCGGCATCCGCCCCGAGCACCTGGACATCGGCGCCACCGGCTGGGCCGTGCAGGTCGAGACCGTCGAGCTGCTGGGCGCCGAACGCCTGGTGTACGCCCGCATGAACGGCGAATCCCTCATCGTGCGCGTGGAAGAAGGCACGCACTCGCCCCAGCCCGGCGACACCATCCACGTCGCGCCGCGCCCGTCGCGCCTGCACTGGTTCGACGCCGCCACCGGCAAGCGGATGTGAGCGACCCCGTGAGCCGCCCACCCGCGCCGGCCCGGCTCGTGCACGCGACCGTTCCCGTGCTGGCCTCGCTCGACCTGGACGAGAGCGCGGCCTTCTGCGCCGAACGGCTGGGGTTCATGCCCCGGCTGCGCACGGACGACTACCTCATCGCCGAGCGCGACGGCTGCGAGCTGCATTTCTGGCTCTGCACCGAGCGCCACATCGCCGAGAACACCTCCTGCTACGTGCGGGGCGACACCCGCGCGCTGCATGCCGACTTCGCCGCGCGCGGCCTGGCCGTCGATCCCCCGCGCGAGCAGCCCTGGGGCATGCGCGAGCTGTACGTGATCGACCCGCACGGCAACCTGCTCAAGTTCGGCGAAAGCCTATGAAGCCCCCCGCAGTCGCCACCGGCGCCTGCGGGCGCGGCCTGCTCCGCGGCCATCGGACGGCACGGGCCCGTGCCGGTTTCGAACGCCGCGACAGCATTCCCAACCCTCGTTCACTGACATGACCGCCCCTTCCACTGCTGCTGCCGTTGCGCCCGCCGTTTCCGCGTCCGACTGGCCCTATCCCCGCTGGATCGCCCACCGCGGCGCCGGCAAGCTCGCGCCCGAGAACACGCTGGCCGCCTTCCGCCTGGGCGCGCACCACGGCTACCGCATGTTCGAATGCGACGCCAAGCTCAGCAGCGACGGCGTGCCCTTTTTGCTGCACGACGCCACGCTGGAACGCACCACCTGCGGCCGGGGCACGGCGGGCGAACAGGCCTGGAGCGACCTGTCGCGCCTGGACGCCGGTGCCTGGCATTCGCGCGCCCACGCCGGCGAGCCGCTGCCCACGCTGGACGCGGTGGCGCGCTTTTGCCGGGCCAACGGCCACCTGCTGAACATCGAGATCAAGCCCACGCCCGGCACCGAGGAAGAAACCGGCCGCGTGGTCGCCGCGCACGCCGCGCGCCTGTGGCAGGGCGCCGCGGTGCCGCCGCTGCTCACCTCGTTCCAGGTGCGCGCGCTGTCCGGCGC
>NZ_BAAJYS010000112.1:0-11425 GCF_057543315.1 Acidovorax sp. KPB24-07 | reverse complement strand
ATGCCCTAGTATCGATTGCGCTGGAGGCCATTTCGGCTCCAACGCGCGGCGCCGGCCGCGCGGCGGCACGGCGCCTGCCGTCAGGCCTGGAGCGTGGCGGTCAGGGTGATCTCGGGCACGCTCGCCAGGGCCTTGGACAGCGGGCAGTTCGCCTTGGCCTCGGCGGCGATCTTCTGGAACTGCGCCTCGTCCAGGCCCGGCACCTTGGCCGTCAGCGTGAGGGCGATGCGGTCGATCTTGAAGCCCTCGCCCTCCTTGGCCAGCCGCACCTTGGCGGTGGTGTCGAGGGTCTCGGTGGAAATGCCGGCCTTCTCGCAGGCGAACGCGAAGGCCATCGTGAAGCAGGCCGCGTGTGCCGCGCCCACGATCTCCTCCGGATTGGTGCCCTTGCGGTCGTCCCCGAAACGGCTGCCGAAGCCATAGGGGTGCTGCTTGAGCGCGCCGGTCTCGGTGCTGATCTGGCCCTGGCCGGTCTTGCCAGCGCCTTCCCAATGGACGGATGCGGATTTTTCGGACATGCGGTGCTCCTTGTGCGGTGAACAACAAAACAAACAAGACGCGATCACAACACGCAGGGAACCGATCGCGGGTGGGCCCAGCGCCCCGACGCCTGACGCGATTTGTCCTACAGGCCCCGCGGGCAGCCCTCAGCCGGTGCGCACCATGCCGATCGCATCGAACGGACAGCGCACCGCACACAGCGCGCACCCCGTGCAGGCCGGCGCATCGTGCAGCACCGACTGCTTGCGCCCCCACGGCTGCGGGCCCGGCACCTGCAGCGACAGGACATGCGGCGGGCACACGGCCACGCACCAGCCGCAGCCGGTGCAGCGGGCGGGATCGATGCGGGGCAGGGCCTTGCGCGGGGCGTTCATCGCAAAACGAAGAAGAAAAGAAAACGGAGAAGAAGCGGAAGGAACTCGCAGGATCTTGCCGCTTCCTACCGTGCAGGCACAAGCAGGTAGCCCCCTTCGAATCGGGGAGACTGGGCATCCACGCGCACGCAGGTCCTCGGCCGCCCCTGGTGAGTGCACTGCGCGACCTCCAGGCCCGCGCCCGCCTTTCTGAGCCGATCCATGTCGGCCAACAGCATCTGCCGCTCGGCGCGCAGTGCCTTCAGCTCTCTTTCGGTCGGAGACAGGTAGGCCATCGCCGCCGCGATCAGGACCACCACGGCCAGTGCCCCCGTGCAGGCATACGCCAGCATCTTCCACTGCAGCGTTTCCTGCGCCGCTGCGAAGGTCCTCGTGGCCTCGGCGGCCGCCGCGTTCGCCTGGGCCCAGGTGGCGGTCATCTTCGCCGCGGCTTTTTCCGCGGCCGGCTCGAGCACCGTTTCGATGGCGGTGCCCACCGTCACAGGCAGCCGGTCGCAGGCCCGTTTCAGCGCGTCCGAGGCGTGGCGCGACTGGACCATGGAGGCATCGGCCTTTTGCTGCAGCACCGCCGCCTGTTGCATCAGCGACTGCAGCATGTCAGACAGCTGGTGGATGCGCTCCACGCTGCGTTGTGCATCGTTCATCACAGAGATAGGCCTTTCCCCTGGGGTTTGTGCTCCAGGGCGCGCTCCTGCGCGATGCTGGCGCTCCGCTCGTCCGCCTGCTGCCGGTGGACCTGCAACTCCTGGCGCAGCTCCCCGATGCTTTCGAGCGCGATGTAGTGCAGCGTCCCGTCCTGGCCCACGGACACCAGCAGCCCCGATGAGGACGTGCCCGACTTGCCGGAGAAAGCGGCCACCGCGTCCAGATAGCGCTGGATGAGGGCATCGGGAAACTCCTCGGCCTGCGCCTTTCCCACCGTCTCCGCAAGCGATTGCGTGAATGCTTGAAAGTCGAGTGGAGGGCTCTGGCCCCCGGCGAAGTCCAGGTAGGGGCAGACCCGGGTGCGCCAGTTCAATGGCCCCTTGGAGGACTCCACGTACCAATGGATGGCGCGGGACACCTGCTGCAGCGCCGGCTCGTTTTCAAGCGACAGCTTGAGGGTGTCGAGCTTGTCCGACTCCTTGTCGCTGTCGTTGGACGCCCGCTTGAACTCGATCAGCCGGACGACGCCTGGATAGCGGAGCAGCACATCCCCCAAGGGACCGTCGAGCGGCGTCTGCTGGAGCAGGTTCACCACCCCCGGCAACGGCTTGTCCGGAAACCGCCGCCCGATCACGAGCCCCAGGCTGTAGAGGAAATTGCCGATCAGGATGTTTTCGTAGGGGTCTTTCATTTCGTCTACCTCCCTGTGTTTTTTGATCATTCAATTGACGCGGACTTTAACCAACGCGTCATACAACTTTTGATCAACTCGTTTCTTGGAATAACCTTCTGGCTCGGGTAAAAGCAGTCCTTCGGCCCACCACATGCCCACTCGATGCTTCCCATCACATCGCCAGATCTGGCGCCACCCGAAACAACCGACCTCATCGAACCACTGTCCGCCTCACTGGCTTTTATCGGCGGCGGCGGTGGCAAGTTCTCATTCGACCCGGACGATAGCCAGCGCCCTCGCTCCCAATTCGTCGTTGTGCGGAACGGCGAAGGCGCTGCGATGGGAACCGACACTGTTCAGTTGCTGACTCACTGGTGCCAACTCCTAGCAGCGCTTGAGCGTGGCCGTGCATCAGTGAGAGTTCGTTCGTGCCTTTTCGAGCGAAACGCTGTTGGGCGCCGTCCGTTTCCCCCAGGAGTTTTCTGATGGATGCCAGTGCACTGCGAGCCACCTTGGAATCCTTGCTGGGACTGCGCGCGAACAGACGGTGGTGGAGTTCAAATCCAATTTGTCCGACGCCGAAAGGATCGGTGCTTACCTTTCAGGGCTTGCCAATACAGCAGCGTTGCAGGGACGAGATCGAGCCTGGCTGGTGTGGGGCGTCGAAGATGGCAGCCATCGGGTGTCGGGTACGGGGTTTGACCCGTTCCAGCAGAAGGTTGGCAACCAATCGTTGTCAATGTGGCTGCAGGTGATGACGAAACCCCGCGCCGACTTCACTTTTCATGAGTTGAGGTACGAAGGTCTCCATGTAGTGATGTTGGAGATACACCCTGCACGTGGGGCACCTGTCGCTTTTCAGCATGTGCGCTATATCCGCTTGGACAGCCATTTGGTGAAGTTGGCGGAATTTCCCAACCATGAGTCCCGCTTGTGGGGTGCGCTAGGTATAGCGGAGGATTGGACTGGGGTGGTGATGCCAGAGGCGTCGCTGGATGACTTGGACCACCGGGCCATTGATGCGGCGCGATTGCGCTATACCGAGTACTTGGTACGAAGTGAGCCAAATGGTGAACGCCATGAGGCCATCCGCTCCGAAGTCGCGGGCCTGGAGGTTTCTACCTTGCTGAACAAGGCGCGCGTGACCAAACAAGGGCGTGTGACACGTGCAGCCCTGCTGCTGCTGGGCAAGGATGAATCCGCACATCTGCTGGGCCCAGCAGATGCAAAGATGACCTGGATTTTGCGAGATGCGTTCAATGACACGGTCACTTCACAGCCATTTGGAATCCCCTTCCTTCTGGCGACCGAACAGTTGTGCACTCGCATTCGAAATGTGACGCTGGACCACATGCCCGATGGGTCGCTGTTTCCCACGCCAGTGCCACAGTACGATAGTTGGGTACTTCGCGAAGCGCTGCACAACTGCGTCGCCCACCAAGACTATGTTCTGGGCGGCAAAATCAACCTGGTGGAGCACCCAGACCGGCTGGTGTTCAGCAACCTGGGGCAGTTCATTCCGGAAAGCGTGGCGTGGATGTTGGAACACCAGTCCCCGCCGGAGCACTACCGCAACCAATGGCTCATCGATGCGATGATCCGGCTGCGAATGATTGACCAGGCGGGCAGCGGCATACGTCGCATGTTCACGACCCAGCGCCAGCGGTTTTTTCCGTTACCCGACTACGAGTTTGGTCAGACTCCACAAGGGTTTCCACGTGTGGAGTTGACCCTGCAGGGACGGATGCTGGATTCCAAATTTGCGCGGGTACTGATGGCGCGCGCAGATCTGGGCTTGGGCCAGGTACTGCTGCTGGACAGGCTACAGAAGGGCCAAACTCTTTCAGCAGCAGAGGCCAAGAGCTTGCGTGATCTGGGGCTGATTGAAGGGCGCGCCCCAAGGTATTTCATCTCAGCCAAGATGGCCGATGCCTTGGGGCAGAAGGCGAAGTACATCCACCAGCGCGGCCTGGATGACCGGTACTACCAAAAGCTGGTGCTGGACTATCTGCAGCAGTATGGGCAGGCCACCAGAACGGATTTGGATGCCCTGTTGCTTCGGAAGCTACCCGACGTTCTGACTGAAGAGCAGAAAGCCAATAAGGTCAAAAATCTGATGCAAAGCATGAAGCGGGCTGGGCTGATAAAGCCTCACGGCGTGCGCTCTGCGGCCATTTGGCGTCTGTGCCAATCCATGGATAACTGAACCACGGCCCATGGTGTTTAACCATGGGCGTGGTTCTAAGTCATTGATTTTTATATTGTTTAATGCTGTTTCAAGCTGCTATTTAGACAAGATATCCGGTGTCCTTAGACATCAATATTCCCCGCCCGCAACGCATTCGTCTCGATGAAATCCCGCCGCGGCTCCACCTCGTCGCCCATCAGCATGGTGAACACCCGGTCCGCCTCGATCGCGTCGTCGATCTGCACGCGCAGCAGGCGGCGCACTTCGGGGTCCATCGTGGTTTCCCAAAGCTGCTCGGGGTTCATTTCGCCCAGGCCCTTGTAGCGCTGGCGGCTGGTGGTGCGCTCGGCCTCGGAGATGAGCCAGGCCATGGCCTGGCGGAAGTCGGACACTTTTTCTTCCTTCTGCTTCTCGCCTTCGCCGCGCAGGGCCTTGGCGCCCTCGCCGACCAGGCCGCGGAAGGTGCTGGCGGCTTCGGCCAGGGCGGCGTAGTCGGCGCCGTGCACGAAGTCCTGGGTGATCAGGCTGCTCTTGACGTTGCCGTGGTGGCGGCGGCTGATGCGCAGGATGGGCTTGTCGGTGCGCACGTCGAACTCGCCGGCCACTTCGGCGGGGATGCCGTTGGTGGTCAGCTCGCGCAGCTTGGCCTGCAGTTGCACGGCGCTGGCTTCGGCGTCGGCCACGGTGTCCAGGTTCAGGCTCACGCCGTCGGCGATGGCGCGCAGGGCCTCCTTATCCATGAAGGCGGACAGGCGGTGGATGACGGCCTCGGCGAGCTGGTGCTTTTGCGCCAGGGCGGTGAGGGTGTCGCCGGTCAGGGTCTGCGGGCTGGCGCCGCCGGTGGTCACGCTGGCGTCCTTGAGCGCGATGCGCAGCAGGAAGGTGTCGAGCGCGGGGGCGTCCTTCAGGTACAGCTCTTCCTTGCCGGCCTTGACCTTGTACAGCGGCGGCTGCGCGATGTAGATGTGGCCGCGCTCGACCAGCTCGGGCATCTGGCGGTAGAAGAAGGTCAGCAGCAGGGTGCGGATGTGGGCGCCGTCCACGTCGGCGTCGGTCATGATGATGATGCGGTGGTAGCGCAGCTTGGCGGCGTCGAAGTCGTCCACGCCGCTCTTGCCGGATTCGACCGCGGCCTTGCCGATGCCGGTGCCCAGGGCGGTGATGAGCGTGACGATTTCATTGCTGGTCAGCAGCTTTTCGTAGCGCGCTTTTTCCACGTTCAGGATCTTGCCGCGCAGCGGCAGGATGGCCTGGAACTTGCGGTCGCGGCCCTGCTTGGCGGAGCCGCCGGCGGAGTCGCCCTCGACGATGTAGATCTCGCACAGCGCGGGGTCTTTTTCCTGGCAGTCGGCCAGCTTGCCGGGCAGGCCCATGCCGTCCAGCACGCCCTTGCGGCGCGTCATTTCGCGCGCCTTGCGGGCGGCTTCGCGGGCGCGGGCGGCCTCGATGATCTTGCCGCACAGGATCTTGGCGTCGTTGGGGCGCTCTTCCAGGTAGTCGGTCAGCGTCTTGGCGACGATGTCCTCCACCGGCGCGCGCACTTCACTGGACACCAGCTTGTCCTTGGTCTGGCTGCTGAACTTGGGCTCGGGCACCTTCACGCTCAGCACGCAGCACAGGCCTTCGCGCATGTCGTCGCCGCTCACCTCGACCTTGGCCTTCTTGGCCAGTTCGTGCGCATCGATGTACTTGCCGATGACGCGGGTCATGGCGGCGCGCAGGCCGGTCAGGTGGGTGCCGCCGTCGCGCTGCGGGATGTTGTTGGTGAAGCACAGCACCTGCTCGCTGTAGCCGTCGTTCCACTGCATGGCCACCTCGACGCCGATCTCGGTGCCGGGAATGCCGCCGTAGGTTTCGGCCGGGCGCGCGCCCGTGGCGTAGAACGCGGTGGGGTGCAGCACCTTCTTGTTGGCGTTGATGAAGCCGACGAAGCCCTTCACGCCACCGGCGCCGGAGAAGTCGTCTTCCTTGCCGGTGCGTTCGTCCTTCAAGCGGATGCGCACGCCGTTGTTCAGGAACGAGAGCTCGCGCAGGCGCTTGGCCAGGATCTCGTAGTGGAAGTCGTTGTTCTCTTTGAAGATCTCGGTGTCGGGCAGGAAGTGCACCTCGGTGCCGCGCTTGTCGGTGTCGCCGATGACCTTCATGGGCGAGATCTCGACGCCGTTCACGGTCTCGATGATGCGGTTCTGCACGAAGCCCTGGCTGAACTCGAGCACGTGCACCTTGCCCTCGCGGCGCACCGTCAGGCGCAGCATCTTGCTGAGCGCGTTCACGCAGGAGACGCCCACGCCGTGCAGGCCGCCCGAGACCTTGTAGCTGTTCTGGTTGAACTTGCCGCCGGCGTGCAGTTCGGTCAGCGCGATCTCGGAGGCCGAGCGCTTGGGCTCGTGCTTGTCGTCCATCTTCACGCCGGTGGGAATGCCGCGGCCGTTGTCGGTCACGCTGATGGAGTTGTCCGAGTGGATGGTGACGACGATGTCGTCGCAGTGCCCGGCCAGCGCCTCGTCGATGGAGTTGTCCACCACTTCGAAGACGAGGTGGTGCAGGCCCGTGCCGTCGGACGTGTCGCCGATGTACATGCCGGGGCGCTTGCGCACGGCCTCCAGGCCTTCCAGGATCTGGATCGCGCCTTCGCCGTAGCCTTCGCTGGCGCCCGCCTGCTGGGTGTCGATCTTGGTGAAGGGCTGCGCTTCGCCCGCGCCGTTGGAGGAAGGCTCGGGCAGGGTGTTCTCAGCGGTCATGGATGGCCTTGGGGTCCGTGGAAACCGGGGGGTTTCCTGAATGTTCAATAAGGGTCAAATCGGCCTCCAGCGCATATTCTTCTAGGGCATGTAGCTACAAAAAGCATAGCACTCACCCCCGGCGCTGAAAGACGGGTGCGTCAGATGCGCATGGGCATCACGACGTACTTGAAGGTTTCGTTCTCGGGGATGGTCAGCAGCGCCGAGCTGTTGCCGTCCGACAGCTCCACCTTCACCATGTCCTGGCCCATGTTGGCCAGAGCGTCGATGAGGTAGGTGACGTTGAAGCCGATCTCGATGGTGTCGCCGCCGTAGTCGATGTCGAGTTCGTCCACGGCCTCTTCCTGCTCGGCGTTGTTGGACGCCACGCGCAGGGTGCCGGGCTCCAGGTTCAGGCGCACGCCCTTGAACTTGTCGCTGGTCATGATGGCGGTGCGCTGCAGGCTGGCCAGCAGCGGGGCGCGGCCCAGGGTCACGCTGTTCTTGTGGTTCTTGGGGATCACGCGGTTGTAGTCGGGGAACTTGCCCTCGACCAGCTTCGTGACGAACTCCATGCCGCCGAAGGTGAACTTCGCCTGGTTGTTGGCGAACTGCATCTCGATGTGCGGCTGGTTCTCGCCGCCCGCATCCGACAGCAGGCGCTGCAGCTCCAGCACGGTCTTGCGCGGCAGGATGACTTCCTGCTTGGGCACTTCAACGTCCAGCGTGGCGCTGGCGAAGGCCAGGCGGTGGCCGTCGGTGGCGACCAGGCTCAGCTGCTGGCCTTCGGCCACGAACAGAATGCCGTTCAGGTAGTAGCGGATGTCCTGCACCGCCATGGCGAACGACACCTGGCCCAGCAGGTCCTTGAGCACCTTCTGCGGCACGCTGAAGGCGGGGCCGAAGGCGGCCGATTCCTGCACCAGGGGAAAGTCCTCGGCCGGCAGCGACTGCAGCGTGAAGCGGCTCTTGCCGCCCTTGAGGATCAGCTTGGACTGGCTCGACTCCAGGCTCACGGTCTGGTCGCCGGGCATGGTCTTCAGGATGTCGATCAGCTTGCGCGCGCCCACCGTGGTGGTGAAGTCGCCCGTGTCGCCGCCCAGCTCGGCGGTGGTGCGGATCTGGATCTCCAGGTCGCTCGTGGTCAGCTGCAGCGCGTTGCCCGTCTTGCGGATCAGCACGTTCGCCAGGATGGGCAGGGTGTGCCGGCGCTCGACGATGCCGGACACCGATTGCAGAACCGCGAGAACCTTGTCTTGTGTTGCCTTCAGGACAATCATGTCGTCAACCTTTGGTGGTTTTGGGAAACGTGCCAGGACGGCGGCATGGGCCATGCCCCCTCATGCCGTCCAGCACGCCATTTTGCCCGTGAACCGGGCGCGCTCCGTGGGGGTGCGGGGCCACTTCGGCATCAACCCTTGAGCGTCTGCTCCAGCACGTGCAGCTGCTGGTTCAGTTCGGTGAGCTGCTGGCGCTCGCCGGCGATCTTGCGCACCGCGTGCAGCACCGTGGTGTGGTCGCGCCCGCCGAACAGCTCGCCGATCTCGGGCAGGCTCTTTTGCGTGAGCTCCTTGGCCAGGTACATGGCGATCTGGCGCGGCCGGGCGATGCTGGCCGGGCGCTTCTTGCTGTACATGTCGGCGACCTTGATCTTGTAGTAGTCGGCCACCGTCTTCTGGATGTTTTCCACCGAGATCTGCCGGTTCTGGATCGACAGCAGGTCGCGCAGCGCCTCGCGGGCGAGCTGGATGGAGACTTCCTTCTGGTTGAAGCGCGAGTACGCCAGGATCTTGCGCAGCGCGCCTTCCAGCTCGCGCACGTTGCTGCGCACGTTCTTGGCGACGAAGAAGGCCACTTCCTCGGGCATGTCGGCGCTTTCGGCGCGGGCCTTGTTGATCAGGATGGCCACGCGCATTTCCAGCTCGGGCGGCTCGATGGTCACCGTGAGGCCGGAGTCGAAGCGCGAGACGAGCCGCTCGTGGATGTTGGCCAGGCCCTTCGGGTAGGTGTCCGAGGTCATCACGATGTGGCTCTTCTTGGCCAGCAGCGCCTCGAACGCGTTGAAGAACTCTTCCTGCGTGCGGTCTTTATTCGCGAAGAACTGCACGTCATCGATCAGCAGCAGATCGAGGGAGTGGTAGTGCTCCTTGAACTCGTCGAACGTGCGCCGCTGGTACGCCTTAACCACATCCGACACGAACTGCTCGGCATGGATGTAGAGAACTTTCGCGTCGGGCTTGTCGGCCAGCAGCTTGTTGCCCACCGCGTGCACCAGATGGGTCTTGCCCAGGCCGACGCCGCCATAGATGAAAAGGGGGTTGTACAGGTGGCCGGGCGAGCCCGCCACGTGCATGGCCGCCGAGCGCGCCATGCGGTTGGCCGTGCCCTCGACCAGCGTCTCGAACGTGAGCGCGGCATTCAGGCGCGAGCGGAAGGCACCAGCCACCGGCTCGTCACTGGGCGCCGCGGCGGGCGTGGGCTCGGACGACACCACCTGCCCCGTCGGCGTGGATCGCACGTAAGTGCGGGCAACGGTCTCGCGCTGAGCGAGCGCTAACTCAAGCGACACCGGCTGGCCGTAGAGGCCTTCCAGCAGGGCCGCGATGCGGCCGGCGTATTGCGCACGGATCCAGTCGAGCTTGAAGCGGTTGGCCACCAGCAGGGTGACCTTGGAGAAGTCGGGAGCGACCTGGGCGGTGAGCGGCTTGATCCAGGTGTTGAACTGCTGCTCCGGCAGGTCTTGCGCAAGCTGCTCGACGCAGGCTTGCCACAGTCCTTGTCCGGCATCGGCGCCTGGGTCGTTGTCGGGGCTGCGGGAAGGTTCCTCGGTCATTGATGGCGGTTCTTGTTGTGGATAGGAGGAACGATTCAGGGCCGCAGATTGTACCTTTTCAAGGGGTTATCCACAACCTCGGCCAGGGCGCCCACGGCGCGCGCCACCCGCGCCGCAAACCCCCTGTACTGCCGCCTCGCCATTGCCACGCCGGCACAAGCCTGCAATAATCGCCGGTTTCCCTGAATGCGTTCAGGGCAATAACGCCCGGGCCAAGCGCTTTGATCTTGATCGAAGTGCCGCATCCGGAGGGCCTGGAACCCGCATCTTGCGAGTTGCGCCCGGAACCTAACCCTCAAGGACATTGACCATGAAACGTACCTACCAGCCTTCCAAGACGCGCCGTGCGCGCACCCACGGTTTCCTCGTGCGCATGAAGACGCGCGGCGGCCGTGCCGTCATCAACGCACGCCGCGCCAAGGGCCGCAAGCGCCTGGCCGTCTAAGGCCGCCACGACACTCGGCCCGGTTCCGGGCGGGAACCCTCCCATGCAACGGCTGAAAACCCGTCCGCAGTTCCAGGCCGCCATGGCCGGGGGAACGGTCTCCCGCACCGCACACTTCGCACTGCACCGACTGGGTCTCGCTCCCACCGGCGCAGCGGCCGCATCGCCTCCCGCACCTCCCACAGGGCCCGGCCCCTTGCCTGATGCGCAAGGGCCGCAGGCCCTGTTTGGCATGGCCGAGCCGCCCGGCGTCTGGCTGGGCGCCATGGTGCCCAAGCGCTGGGCCCGCCGCGCGGTCACCCGCAACACCATCAAGCGGCAGATCCATGCCGTGGCCGCCTCGTTCGAGTCCCAGTTGCCGCAGGCCGCGCACGTGGTGCGCCTGCGGGCGACGTTCGACCGCAAGCAGTTCACCAGCGCCACGTCCGATGCCCTCAAGCAGGCGGTTCGCGCCGAACTGCTGCAGCTGTTCGGCTACGCCGTGCGGCGCAGCGGCGGCGCTGCTGCAACGGCCGCTGGGGCACCGACGGCAGCGGCGCCCCAGCCCGCCCCGGCGCCTGTGTCATGATGCGCGCGCTGCTGATGGCGCTGGTGCGTGGCTACCGGCTGGTGCTGAGCCCCTGGCTCGGATCGGCCTGCCGTTTCGAGCCCACGTGTTCAGCCTATTCGCTGCAGGCACTTGAACGCCATGGCGCCGCAGCCGGAACTTATCTGACGCTGCACCGTCTGGCACGGTGCCAGCCCTGGTGCGATGGAGGGCATGATCCGGTGCCCGAAGAACCGCCCCGCGCATTGCGGCTGTTCTCGCGCCTGTCTCCTTCCACGTCCTCCACCCCCTCCTCACCGAAGAAGTCTTCATGAACGACATTCGCCGCACCATCCTGTGGGTGATATTTGGCTTTTCCATGGTTCTGCTATGGGACAAGTGGCAAGTGCACAACGGCCACAAGGCCACCTTCTTCCCCGGTGCAACGCCTGCCGCCGTGGCGCCCGCGTCTTCGGCGCCGGCCGCCTCGGGCACCGCCGGCGCTTCCACCGTGCCGGCC
>NZ_BAAJYS010000111.1:0-11695 GCF_057543315.1 Acidovorax sp. KPB24-07 | reverse complement strand
CGAGCAGCGCGCCGGCCTGTTGCCCTCGGTCAGCCTGTCGGGCAGCGGCTCGCGCGCGGGCGGCGAGGGCTCCACCCGCCGCGGTACCACCACCCAGGCGGCACTGGGTGCGGACTGGGCACCCGATCTGTGGGGGCGCCTGGGCGGTGCAGTGGACAACGCCAGCGCCAATGCCCAGGCCAGCGAAGCCGATCTGGCTTCTGCCCGGCTGTCTGCCGTGGGCTCGCTGGTGTCGGCCTATTTCCAGCTGCGCGAAGCCGATGCCGAAATCAATCTGCTGCAGGCCACCGTGCAGGGCTACGAGCGCAGCCTGCAGATCGCCCAGAACCGCTACGCCGCTGGCGTGGTGGCCAACTCCGACGTGCTGCAGGCCCGCACCCAGCTGGCCAACGCGCGCGCGGATCTCGCCACCATGCAGCAAAACCGCGCCCGCTACGAACACGCCATCGCCGTGCTGACGGGGGTGGCACCGGCCTCGTTCACGCTGCCACCCGCGCCCTGGAACATGCGGGCCCCCGAGGTGCCCGCAGGCATTCCGTCGACCCTGCTGCAGCGCCGTCCCGACATTGCCGCGGCCGAACGTGCGGTGGCCGCGGCCAATGCGCAGATCGGCGTGCAGCGCTCGGCCTATTACCCCAGCCTGAGCCTCACGGCCTCGCTGGGCCGCAGCGGCACCAGCGTGGGCGATCTGTTCAGCGCCTCCGGCGCGCTGTGGTCGCTGGGGCTGTCGGTGGCGCAGACGGTGTTCGACGGCGGCGCCATCGCCGCCCGGGTGGAAGGGGCCGAGGCCGCCCGCGACGCCCGCGCGGCCACCTACCGCCAGACGGTGCTGACCGCCTTCCAGGCCGTGGAGGACCAGCTCACCGTGCTGCGCACGCTGCAGGCGCAGGAGCCTTTGCGCCAGGAAGCCGTGTCGGCCGCCAACCTCACCGAGCAGCAACTGCTGAACCGCTACCGCGAGGGCCAGGTGAGCTACACCGAGGTGGTGACGGCCCAGGTCACCGCGCTGTCGGCACGGCGCGCGCTGCTGCAGCTGCAGGTGAACCGGCAGCTGGCGGCCGCCACGCTGGTGCAGGCGCTGGGTGGGGGATGGCAGGCGCGGTGGGAAGGCGGGGCAGGGGCGCAGTGAGCGTCTGGTGAAGCGGTTGGAAACCAGCGGTGGCCAGGAGGGTGCTACCGTGCCCCCGGTGCACCCCCGGTCCTGGCGCAGGCAATGACGCGATGCCCGCATCGGCGTATTCAGTCGGCGCAATGAAATCAGCGTAATACTTGCTTCATGGATTGGTGTTAAACCGAGTCACCCCAGCTGCCGTCCCTTTTCGCCCCAGACAATGACGCTCACCGAACTCAAGTACATCGTCGCCCTTGCGCAGGAAAAGCGTTTCAGCCGCGCAGCCCACCTTTGCAATGTCTCCCAGCCCTCGCTGTCGATGGCCATCAAGAAGCTGGAAGAGGAACTGGAACTCAAGCTGTTCGAGCGCACGGCGGGACAGGTGTCGGTCACGCCGGTGGGTGAGGAGATCGTCTACGAGGCCCGGCGGATCCTCGAGCATGCGGCCGCCATCCAGAAAATCGCCCAGCGCGGCAAGGACCCGCTGGCCGGCACGGTCAAGATCGGCGTGTCCTATACCGTCGGTCCGTATCTGCTGCCCGAGCTGGTGCACCACTCCAAGGCCCGCACGCCGCAGATGGAGCTCATTCTCAAGGGCAGCTTCACGGAGCGGCTGATCGAAATGCTGGGCACCGGGGAGATCGATTGCGCCATCATGGCCGAGCCCTTTCGCTCCACCGGGCTGGCCAAGGCGGCCCTGTACGATGAACCCCTGATCGCGGCGGTGCCTGCCTCGCACATCCTGGCGCGGCGTGAAAGCGTCTCCACGACCGAACTGCAGGGCGAGACGCTGCTGCTGCTGGAGGCGGACGAGAGTTTGCGGGAACACCTGGAAGCACTGAGCCCGGAGGCAGCGCCGGCCCTGGGCGATGCGGAAGGGGTGAGCCACACCTTCGAAGGCTACTCGCTGGAAACCATCAAGCACATGGTCTCGCGCGGCATGGGCATTACCCTCGTGCCGCGCCTGTCGGTGCCGCAGGACCAGATGCACTCGGGCTACAAGCGGCGCAAGGACGATGAGCATCCCGCCGAAAAGCGCCGCCGCAACGACGACAACCAGATCCGCTACCTGCCCATCCAGCAGGAATCCGGCCAGCCGCCACCCGTGCGTCGGATCGTGCTGGCCTGGCGCAGGAGCTTTCCCCGCTACGAGGTCATTGCCGCCCTGCGCAATGCGATCTATGCGTGCGAGCTTCCCGGCGTCACGCCCATTCTGAGGTAGAGGGGCCGCTGGGCTGGGATCAGGGACTTGGCTTGCCGGCGGTCAGGGGCGGGTAGGTGCCCGTCCCTTCGGGCCAAGCGGTGAGCACCTCGTACCCCTCGGGCGTGACCGCCACCATGTGTTCCCACTGGGCGGAGAGGGATCGGTCCTTCGTCACCACGGTCCACCCATCGGACAGTTGCCGGGTCTCGCGTCTGCCCGCGTTGAGCATCGGCTCGATGGTGAAAACCATGCCCGGTTCCAGCCGCAGCCCCTCTCCGCGGCGGCCGTAGTGCAGCACTTGCATATCTTCGTGATAGACCTGACCGATGCCGTGTCCGCAGTACTCCCGCACCACGCTGAAGTGCTCCCGGTGAGCCACGGACTGGATGGCATGGCCAATGTCGCCCAGCGTCCCTCCGGGTCGGACCTGCTGGATGCCCGCCCGCAGGGCTTCATAGGTCGTCTCCACCAGGCGCCGGGCCAAGGTACTGGGGGCGCCGACGAAGTACATGCGGCTGGTGTCGCCGAACCATCCATCCTTGATGACGGCGACATCGATGTTGACGATGTCGCCCTGCTTCAGGATCTTGTCGGGCGAAGGGATGCCATGGCAAACCACCTGGTTGACGGAGGTCAGGATGGTCTTGGGGTACCCCTGGTAGCCCACGTTGGCTGGAATGGCGCCCTGGACATTCACGATGTGGTCATGGCAGATGCGGTCGAGCGCCTCGGTGCTCACGCCGGGCACGACGTGGGGTGCCACCATGCTGAGGACCTCCGCGGCCAGTTGCCCCGCCTGCCGTGCCATCGCGATCTGCTCGGCCGACTTGATGCGAATGTCGCTGGCCATCAGTGTTGCCCGGGCGAGGAGGGGGCGGGCTTGCCCGAGGAGGCCGTTGCAGCCACCGAGATGTCCAGTCCCCCGGCGAGCTCGGCGCGGATCAGCAGTTGGCAGATTTCCCGGTGGTTCAACTCCGGATACAGCTCGGTGAGCATGCCGACGCGCATCCAGTGCTCGGCCTGCGCATTGATCGATCGGCTGAGTGCGTTGCCTGCCACGCGCAGGTTTTCGTGCATCAGATCCGAAATTTTGACGATTCCCATCAGTCACCTCTATACGAAACGTATGTGAAGTATATGTGTTTCATATGGTTTTTGACAGCTTCTCAAGGGTTGGATCCGTGACTGGGAAACCAGGCAACCTCCTTTGACCTTTAAGCTGCCGCTCTTTCCAATCGCCAACGGGTGTTTACCGCGCAACTCGGTTCGCATTCGTTGAAACGAGAGCGCGCGACCCGGTTACGCTCGGAGCCCGCGCCGGGGCGCGCGTTGCCGTGCAACGGGCTGCTGTCTTACTGCCTTATTGAATAAAGGCTTGTAGGCAAGGTCCGCTTAAACCGCCCACTGTCTCGATTTCCTGAATGGGATGTCGAGAAAGCCTATTTATTGCGCTTCGACTATTGTCCTAAATGAACCAATATGTAATATTGGCAATGAAATTTTGCTTATCACTGGTCAAGGCGCGAGCATCGGTTCGATCGTAAGGAAACACTTCCATGGGTTTTAGGGATTTATGGGACACGTTACGTGCCCGCCGGCGCATGCGCTTTGAAAATACGGATGCGTTTCCAATGAGCGAAGAGTTGCACGAACTCGAGCCCTCCACGCATTCACCCCAATCGGAGTTGGGGGTGGCCTTGATGCTGCGGCGGCGCATGGACCGCCCCCGCACGCGGATGGTGCCGGTCCTGCTGTGCTTGCTGTATCTGGCTTGCGTGCTGGTTTACTTTGCCTTGGGCGTGGTGGGGCTTTCCACGGTGCTGGTGGTCGCGGCCCTCATCGCATTGCTGGTGGTCGCTTTCATGGGCCTTTTCTATTTGGGTGTCCACGAGCATTTCGCCGACCGCCAAATGCGGTTGCCCATCGTGATCGGCTCGGCGGGCGCATTGCTTCTGGTTTTTTATCTGGAGCCCGTCACGCAGATCGCTCTGGCGCCGTTTTTGTTCGTGGTCATGGCCTATGGCCTGTTCACCCTGTCGCGCAACATGGCACTGGCGGTGTGCGTCGGTATCCTTGCGGTCTACGGAGCTATCAGCGGTTTGCACTATGCCCAGGACGAGAATGCCGCATTGCTGCGCTTGGAAGTACTGCACATCGTGTCGCTGGCACTGGCATTACCCGCCTATGTGCTGTTGATGGGGCGTGTGCGCATGTTGCACCGGTTGCTGCAAAAGAAAAGCAGCGAAGTGCGCTCCATTACCGAAAGCGCGCGCCGTGATGCCCTGGCGGGATGCCTGAATCGGCGGTCCGTCCTGGCCGCCCTCGAAGAGCAAAAGCAGTTGGCGGACGAAAGCGGCATTCCGCTTTGCCTGGCCGTGGTGGATCTGGATCACTTCAAGCGGATCAACGACGAAATGGGCCACCTGGAGGGGGACGAAGTGCTTCGCACCTTTGCCAAGCTGGGGCAGGGCGCTGTGCGGGCTGACGATTTCTTCGGTCGATACGGCGGCGAAGAATTCCTGGTGATCTTTCCCGCGACGCCCTTGCTGCCTGCGCTGAACACCTGCGAGCGCATCCGCGTGCAGGTGGAGTCGCACGCTTGGGAAAACCCCCGCCTGCGGGGCCGGGTGACGGTGTCGATCGGTGTCACCCAATACGTGCTGGGCGAAACCGCCCTCGAGTTCTTCGCCCGTGCCGATGCCGCGATGTACATGGCCAAGCAAGGCGGGCGAAACCAGGTCGTGGTGCAGGAGCCCGTGGGGGCCGGCAGTGCTGCCAATGATGAAGAGGTGCAGGTGCCGTCGCACGGCTACTTCTAGGCGGGCTCTCTTGCGGCCCTCTGACTGAGCCACCAGAAAATCAGCGGTTTTTTGGGTTTTCCATCGATTTCTGGGATGCTTCGGAGATGATCCCCGAGCTCAAGACCCTCATCGCGGTTTGCAGATACGGAACCTTCGCGTCAGCGGGGGAGCAGATCGGACTGACCCAGTCGGCCGTCAGCAGCCAGATCAAGCGCCTGGAGGACGCGTTGGGATTTCCCTTGTTCGACAGGACCGGCCGCTCTGCAACGCTGAATGCGGCCGGACAGACGACTGTCGAGCGTGCGGAGGTCATCTGCGCGCTCTTTTCAAGGCTCGGTGATCCCCCCGATGAAAGCGCCACGCAAGGTGTTCTGCGCATCGGCTCCATTGCCTCGGCGCAGCCGACGCTTGTGGCCCGTGCGCTGGAGGGACTGAGGCGCCTGTTTCCGCAGGTCCGCGTGCATGTATCTCCCGGTGTCTCCATGCGGTTGATGGACGATCTCGACGCGGGAAAAATCGATGCCGCGGTGATGATCCGCCCTCCTTTCGGCATGCCCTCCGACCTGGCGTGGCAATCGCTCGTCCACGAGCCCTTCGTGCTGATCGTTCCCAAGGAGGAGACGGCGCGCAAGGATTGGCGTACCTTGATCCAGGCTCGGCCATTTCTTCGCTACGACCGGGTCTCGTTCGGTGGCCGAATGGTCGAAGGTTTCCTGCGGCGCCAGGGCCTGGCGGTCAATGAGGCCGTCGAACTGGATGAGATTCCCGGACTCATTCATCTCGCATCGAAAGGGGTGGGCGTTGCATTGGTTCCGCTGGTGGAAGCCCACCTGCCGTTGCCCGATGGCGTGCGTGTGATCTCGCTGCAGGAACACACCTTCCATCGTGAAATCGGGTTGCTCCAGCGTCGGGCCCAGAGCCGTTCGCCGTTCGTCGCCCACTTCTCGCGCAGCCTGGCAGAGGCTTCGCAGATCGGCCGCGTGAAGGCTCCCGCCGGGGCCAAGGCGCAAATGCTGGCCTTCCGCCGTCCCAAAGCGCCATAGCAGGGATACCGCGGTGGCGTGGTCGGCTCCGATGGCAGCCTTTTCCCTGTCGACCCGGATCACGGCCGTGGCGGATGTGATGACCAGACCGTCCGTCCGGGCCGCGATCTCCGGGGCCTGCCCCTTCTTTTGCGCAAAGTCCGACAGGTTGGCCACCGTGCCGTTTCGAAAGAGCGCAATGCGGGTCCGTGGCGTCACCGGTCGCTATCTCACCTGAAGCCGGTCGGGTTGCACAGCCCCTTCGTGAACGGCATGGCGCCGGATACATCGCGAATGCCCACCGTGACCGTCGCCGACTCCCTGATCTTTTTCAAGGTATCGGTTTGTGCAGAGGCCGAAGCCGCAAGCGCCATGCGCACCGCGGTCACGCCAGCGCGGGTGGTGAGGGAAGGTGCATCGCGCGTTCTCACTTGGCGAAGAGCGAACCCAGGTCTGCGAAAGCCTTCATCTCGATGGCATTGCCCGAGGGGTCCAGGAAGAACATGGTTGCCTGCTCGCCAGGTTCGCCTTTGAACCGGATGTACGGTTCGATGACGAATTTCGTATGCACCGCAGCCAGCTTGTCTGCCAGCGCCTGCCATGTGTCCATGGGCAGGATGGCGCCGAAATGCCGAACGGGGACGTCGTGCCCGTCGACGGCACTGCTCGCCCTGTGGCCGCATTCCTCGGGTGCCAGGTGGGCGACGATCTGATGGCCGTAGAAATCGAAATCGACCCACTCCGGAGCGCTTCGCCCTTCAGGACAGCCCAGCAGCTGCCCGTAGAAAGCGCGGGCTTCCGCGATGTCGCGGACGGGAAAAGCAAGATGGAAAGGAATGCGTGCAGGGATGTCTGTCATGGCGTCGCCGTGGTGTGGAAGTTCGACATGACCCAGACTTTAGAAAACAAAAGGCATAACCGAAAACGATATATCTTCTTGCTGAGCACCAATGGAATTGATGCTTGAGCCGAGGCGAGAAGGCCGCCGTGCCATGGCGCTCCGGAATCTTCCGCCGCTCTTGCCGCGCGCCGATAATCCCGCCTGTCATTTCAAGGAGCGCCAGTGGATGTCGTATTGTTGGTCAAGGCCGCCATCATGGGGGTGGTCGAGGGCCTGACCGAGTTTCTTCCCATCTCTTCCACCGGGCATCTGATCCTGGCGGGTTCATTGCTCGGGTTCGACGATGCCAAGGCCAAGGTCTTCGATATCGCCATCCAGACCGGGGCGATCTTCGCGGTGATTCTGGTCTACTGGCAGAAGATCCGGGCCACCGTGGTGGCGCTGCCCACGCAGCGGCAGGCGCGGCGCTTCGCACTCAACGTGATCATCGGATTCCTGCCCGCCGTGGTGCTGGCGCTGATCTTTGGCAAGCTCATCAAGGAGCACCTGTTCACGCCCGTGGTGGTGGCCAGTACGTTCATCCTGGGCGGCTTCGTCATCCTGTGGGCCGAGCGCCGTTCGCCCCGCGCGGTGCGCGTGCACGAGGTGGACGACATGACGCCGCTCGATGCGCTCAAGGTGGGGCTGGCGCAGTGCCTGGCCATGGTGCCTGGCACGAGCCGCAGCGGCGCCACGATCATCGGCGGCATGCTGCTGGGGCTGTCTCGCAAGGCGGCCACCGACTTCTCGTTCTTCCTGGCCATCCCGACGCTGATCGGTGCCGGGGTCTACAGCCTGTACAAGGAGCGGCACCTGCTGACGGTGGGCGACGTGCCATTGTTCGCGGTCGGGCTGGTGTTCTCGTTCATCAGCGCCTGGCTCTGCGTGCGCTGGCTGCTGCGCTACATCAGCACGCACAGCTTCGTGCCGTTCGCGTACTACCGCATCGGCTTCGGCATCGTGGTGCTGGTGACCGCCTGGACCGGGTGGGTGACCTGGGCGGATTGACGGGCGCCGGCCACTCGCGCCAGCGGCGGCCCGCCAGCCCATCCGCTGAGGCATTGGTAACAGAAAGTGATAAGCTGCCCCGCGCAAGCCGGAATGCCGGGGAATGGCAGCGGCAGGCTGCCGCAGCGCCCCTTTTAGCCCCGGTTGCCCACGCCGCCAACGACAACAGTCAAAGGTTCCCGCCGTATGACGCCAAACGAGCTGCCGGGATTTCGCACGCTGCCCGCGTCGAGGGCGGCTGCCGAGTTTTCAGCCGAAGAGATGCTGGGGCTGCTCACACGCAGCGTGGGCGCCACCGTGGCGGCGGTGAACCGGCAGCAGCGCGTGGTGTACGTGAACGACGAATACGCCCGCTGGTTCGGCGCGCCCGCCTCGGAGCTGGTGGGCAAGACGCTGCTGGAGCTGTACGGCGACTACAACCATTCGCGCTTCATGCCATTCGTGGAGCGGGTGTTGCGCGGCGAGCGCCTGAACTATCAGCGCCTGGTCCACAACCCCGAAGGCTTCGAGGAGTGGCGCACCATCTGCCTTGCGCCCTGGCGCAACGCCCAGGGCGAGATCGACGGCTTCGTCACCACGGCCCTGGATGTGCATGAGCTGCAGGTGACCATGAATGCCTTGCGCGCGGCCAACCAGCGGCTGTCTTCGCACATGGACAACAGCCCTCTGGCCGTGCTGGAGATGGACCACGAATTGCGGCTGCTGCACTGCTCGCGCCGTGCCATCCAGCTGATGGGCTGGGAAGACGTGGTGCAGATCGAGGCGCGGTCGCTGCTGGCGTTGCCGGGCACGGCGGCCATGGACGAGAACCTCACCCAGGCCCTGGCCAGCCTGCAATCGGGCCGCGAATCCCAGAACCGCGTGGAAACCTGCTTTCTGCGCGGCGACGGCACCGAGATGCACTGCGAGTGGTTCAACTCCGCGCTCACCGACGCCGAAGGGCGGGTGACCTCGATCATGTCGCTGGTGCAGGACGTTTCTTCCAAGATCGAGATTTCGCGCCAGCAGCAGTATCTGGCCAATCACGACTCGCTCACCGGCCTGTACAACCGCTCGGCTTTCCACCGCCGCTGCGAGCGGTCTCTGGAGGCCGCGCGCCACCAGGCCGGCACGGTGGCGCTGCTTTTCATCGACCTGGATGGCTTCAAGAAGATCAACGACGAGCAGGGCCACAAGGTGGGCGACGAGGTGCTGCGGCTCGTGGCCAAGCGCCTGGGCAACGTGGTGCGCGCGCAGGACACCGTGGCACGCCTCGGGGGCGACGAGTTCCTGGTGATGCTGGACACCGACGTGGACCATGGCGCCCCCAACAGCCTGGGCCACCGCATCATCGATGCCCTGGGTCAGCCGATGCGGGTGGAGGGGCGCGACGTGCGCGTGGGCGCCAGCATCGGTGTGGCGACGTATCCGCCCATCGAGGGCGATATCGAGGTGCTCATGGGCCGGGCGGACCAGGCCATGTATGCCGCCAAGCGCGCGGGCTCGGGCTGCGTGCGCTACGCCGAGCCGCCTGCCGAGCGGCCTTGACCGAACGGGCGGCCTGGCCGGCATGCCGCCCGTCCTCGCGGCGAGTGGCACGTGCGGCTTGCACGCTCCGGATCACTCTTTCGGAGGCGGCGGCAGCGCGATGCTCTGCGCGTAGTGGAAGAAGTTCGTCGGGTCGTACTGCAGCTTGACCTGCTGCAGCTTGGCGTACGTGGGGGCATCCCAGTAGGCGTCGGCGAAGTTCTCCAGTGTGGCATCGGGGTAGTTCTGGTACACGGCACCGCACAGCCACGGCTTGACCAGCTCCATCAGGCCTGCCAGCCACAGCTCCATGTGGGCGCGCTCTTCTTCGTCGCGCCAGAACACGTCCACCACCAGGTCGCAGTCCATGTGTCGGTGGATGAAGGCGCTGTCGGCCGCGGGGTAACGGTTGATGGCGCCGCCATAGGGCTCCAGGTAGGCGAGCGACCAGGTGTTGGGCGAGGTGCTGAAGTAGTCCACCAGCTGCTGCCACTGGGCCTGGGTGACCGGCTGCGCGATGTACGCGCTGGCCTTGGATTCGCAGATGTGCGCGGGCAGGTTGTCGGGCAACTCGTAGGGCTCGTTCTCCAGGTAGCTGTTCATGTCCGGGTAGGTGCCCGTCTTGTCCACCAGCAGCTTTGCGCTCGGCACGGCCAGCAGGGAGGCGATGGCGTGCATGCCATCCTCGCGCGAACCGCAAAACATGCCCTGCACCATGTACACGGGCTTGCCGTTCAGGTAGCCCAGATTCATCATGTAGCCGAGCGTGTCGGGCGCGCCCACCTTCATGTAGCTGGTCTGGAAGAGTTCCAGCACCTGCGCGGCGTGCGCCGCATCCCAGCTGATGGACCATGCCCACACCTGGTCGAGCGGCACCATGCGGTAGGTCACCTGCAGCACCACGCCGAAGTTGCCCCCCGTGCCGCCGCGCAGCGCCCAAAAGAGGTCCGGGTTCTCCGTTTTGCTGGCCGTCACGGTGGTGCCGTCGGCCAGCATCACGCGCATCGAATCCACCAGGTCGCTCTGGATGCCGAAGGCGCGCGAGGTGTAGCCGTAGCCGCCCCCCTGCACGAAGCCCCCCACGCACACGTTGCCGCAGGCGCCGGTGGGAACGTGCCAGCCGGTGTGGTTCATCGCGGCATTGAACTGTTCGAACTGCGTGCCGGGCAGCACATGCACGAGCGCCTGGGCGCGATCCAGCACCACGCCGCTCAGCAGGCTGAGGTCGATCACCATGCCGCTGTTGACCGAATAGCCGGCAGTGCTGTGGCCGCCCGAGCGCACGGCCACCCAGGCGTTGAAGGTGCGGGCGTAGGCCAGGCACAGCGCCACATCGTTCTCGCAAGCGCAATACACGATGACCCACGGGTAGGACTGGAAGGCCGGGTTGGACTCCTGGCGGTCGTTTTCATATCTTGGGTCGCCGGGCACGATGATGCGCCCGAGCAGTCCGTCTTCCAGCGCGGCCAGCGCCTGCCAGGGGGTGGGATCGTCTGCGGGCTGGCTAGCGGCCAGTGCGTTCAGGTGGGCGACGCGGGCGTCCTTGGCAATGCGGGCGGGACTCTTGCGATGGGCCATGGGGTGAAGCTCCTTGGGTGGTTGGACGATGGACGGAAAAAGGGTGCTCGAGGTGGAGGGGCGGTGAGGGTCGGCCGGGGCGACACTAGGCGGACGACAGCGCCAGGTCCCCGGTGTTGCGCCGCACGCAGAACTTGCCGCTCTGCTTGCCGGTGTACATGGCGGCATCGGCCAGCTTGATCAGCAGGGCCGGCTCGGTGGAGTCCAGGGGCGCCAGGGCATACCCGATGGTCAGGCCCACGTACAGTTCGAGATCGCCCAGCACGATGGGGGTGCGAAATGCATCCAGCAACTGGTTGCCGAGCGCATGCGCCTGCTCGGGGCTGGCCAGGTCGTTGGCCATCACCACGAACTCGTCGCCGCCGATGCGGGCGACGGTGTCGGTGTGGCGCAGGTGTTCGTGCAGGCGCGCCGTCACCGCCACCAGCAGTTGGTCGCCCACGTCGTGTCCGTGGCTGTCGTTCACCGGCTTGAAGCCGTCCAGATCGAGCATGTACACGGCCGCCAGATGCTCGGGCGTGCAACGGGCCATGGCGGCCGCCAGCGCCAGGTCGAGCCCGCGCCGGTTCGCCAGGCCGGTGAGCG
>NZ_BAAJYS010000110.1:0-11772 GCF_057543315.1 Acidovorax sp. KPB24-07 | reverse complement strand
ATTCGCGGCAGGGGGCCCGTGGGGCACGGGGCGCCGCCGCGGGTCTGCGAGGGGGTGCATCCGTGGTGGCTGCGGCGGAAGTCCGTCCCGCACCCGTTGCAGCCGCGCCGTCGCCTGCCAGCCCAGGACCTGTGGCCGGTGCCGTGCGAGGCAGCGCCAATTGGCCCAGATCCACGGGGCGGGAGGTACCAGCCGCCGATTCGGGCAGCTGCGCGAAAAAAAGTGTAGTTTCGTGTAACGCCACCGCGGCATCCCGCGGTGAGCCTGGCGGTGAGAATGGGTTCGTCGGCCGACACATTGGCCTGCACGCGCACGGCAGCGGATCGGCCGGCCGAGGCGGGTATCGGCGTCACCCGGACTTTGGAATCCGGAACTGGAGTCTCGCCGGACACCAGCCGGGCCGCCACGCAGGACGATTCGATGTCCGTGCCCGGGTCGGGCTGCACCTCGAACACCAGATCCACCGGAGCGCCCAGCACCACGGCGCCGCGGCTCGCGCCCAGCGAAAGTGCCGTGGCGCTGCAGGCAACCATCGACAAACTTGCACCAAGAATCGCGTTACTTATTTTCACAACAGTTTCTTTTTTTGTTCGGCCCATTCTGGCACATAAGTCCTCCCCAATACGCCGCCGCCATAATGCGCCCCATGACCAGCAACCCATTTTCCTTCGTGGGCATCATAGGCACCGGTGCCATGGGCCAGGGCATTGCCCAGATGGCGGCACAGGCCGGCAGCAATGTTCTTCTATTTGATGCCAAGCCTAACTCAGCAGGCGAAGCGATTGACCATATCAAGCAGCAATGGCTGCGCCTCGTAGGCAAGGGCCGCATTACCGAAGCCCAGGCCGGCGACTGGCAGGCGCGGTTGACGGCGGTGTCCTCGCTGGAAGGTCTGGCGCCATGCGACCTGATCGTCGAAGCCATTGTGGAACGGCTCGACGCCAAGCAGTCGCTTTTTGCACAGATGGAGCGCATTGTCGCCACAGATGCCGTGCTGGCAAGCAACACGTCCTCGCTTTCGGTGACGGCCATTGGTGCGGCGCTGCAACACCCCCAGCGTCTGGCGGGTTTCCATTTCTTCAATCCCGTGCCGCTGATGAAGGTGGTGGAAGTCATCGCCGGCCTGCGCACGGACCCCGCCGTGTGCGAGCGGCTTGCCGCGCACGCCCGCTGCATGGGCCACACCCCGGTGCATGCGCAGGACACGCCGGGCTTCATCGTCAACCATGCGGGACGCGGCTACGGCACCGAGGCGCTGCGGATCGTGAGCGAGGGCATTGCCGACTTCGCCACGGTGGACCGCATCCTGCGTGACCAGGTCGGCTTCAAGCTCGGCCCCTTCGAACTCATGGACCTGACCGCGCTCGATGTCTCGCATCCGGTCATGGAGTCGGTCTACCACCAGTATTTCGAGGAGCCCCGCTACCGCCCCAGCGTGATCACCGCCCAGCGCCTGGCCGGTGGCATGCTTGGCAGGAAGACCGGCGAAGGCTTCTTCCGCTATGCCGACGGCGTGGCGCAGGTGCCCGCGGAGCCAGCCGCGCCGGTCGTGGACCACATACCGCCGGTCTGGGTGTCTCCCCGCGCCGCGCGGCGGGCCGAGCTGTACCAGTTGCTCAAGGACCTGGGCGCGCAGATCGAAACCGGCACCTCGCCCTCTCCCAATGCGATCACGCTGGTGGCGCCCCTGGGATTCGACATCACCACAGTGGCCGTGGTGGAGCGGCTCGACCCGGCACGTACCCTGGGCATCGACATGCTGGTGGAAGACCCCGCCACCAGGCGCCGCGTGCTGGCCACCAATCCCGCCACGCGCGTAGACATCCGCAACGCGGCCCACGCGCTGTTCGCCCGCGACGGCAAGCCGGTGAGCGTGATCCGCGATAGCGGCGGCTTCGTCACGCAGCGCGTGGTGGCCACCATCGTGAACATCGCCAGCGACATCTGCCAGCAGGGCATCTGCAGCCCGGCCGACCTGGAAACGGCGGTCACGCTGGGCCTGGGGTATCCGATGGGCCCCCTCGCCATGGGCAATCGCTGGGGACCGACCAACATCCTCGAAGTGCTGTTCAACATGCAGACCGTGTATGGCGACACGCGCTACCGGCCTAGCCCCTGGCTGCGCCGACGCGGCGCGATCGGGCTCAGCCTGCTGCACGAAGAAGAGTGAACCCACCGATCTTCCCTGCGGGCCGGCGCACCGCCGGCCCTGCCCGCCTCTTCTTTACTTAAAGCGCCCATGCCCGCACAACTCCAGAGCACCAGCCACGGACAGACCCTCGTGCTGACCATCCGCCATCCGGAAATGCGCAACGCGCTCGATCCGGCCATCTACGCGGCGGGCATCGAAGCCCTGAACGGCACCGAGCGCAGCGCGGAGGTGCGCAGCGTGGTCATCACCGGCGCCGACGGCACGTTCTGCGCGGGCGGCAACCTGCAGCGGCTGCTGGCGCGGCGCCAGGAAGATGCCGAATCGCAGGCGCAGGGCGTGGAAGCGCTGCACCACTGGATCGAAACCATCCGCGCCTACCCCAAGCCGGTGATCGCCGCGGTCGAGGGCGCTGCAGCCGGCGCGGGCTTCTCGCTGGCGCTGGCCTGCGACCTCGTCGTGGCGGCGCGCAACGCGACCTTCACCATGGCCTACAGCAGCATCGCGCTGTCGCCCGACGGCGGCGCAAGCTGGAGCCTGGCCCAGGCCGTGCCACGCCAACTGGCCAGCGAAATGCTCATGGGTGGTGGCAAGGTGGATGCCGAACGCCTGCACGCCCTGGGCGTGGTCAACCGGCTGTCGCAGGCCGGCTCGGCCCTGGCCTGCGCGCTGGAACTGGCGGACACCCTGAACGCACGCGCCCCCAATGCGCTGGCCAGCATCAAGGAGCTGATCAGCGAGGCGCCGCAGAACACGCTGACCGCGCAGCTGGCCCAGGAGCGCCAGCACTTCGTGCGCAACCTGCAGCACCCCAACGCGGGTGAAGGCATCTCCGCCTTTCTGGAGAAGCGCCCAGCGCGCTATTAATAAGATAGCAATCAGGGCATATAAATCGCCGGCATCGGGGCATTTCGCCTCGAATCGCCGCCCCTGAGTTCCGCCATCGTCTTCGTGCCGCGCCTCCCGGCGCGTCGCGGCGTGGCCGTGCGCGCGTGCCAGACACGCAGGCGACAGCCCCGGGACAACGAGCAGCAGGCGCACCGGTCCCGGGCGCGACAATGAAAGCGATACCAGTCACCCAAAAGACAGACCAATGGACGACCCCATTCTTACCATCGAAGAACGTGAAGCGATCAATACCGGTCGCTGGTTCTCTTCCCTCTCCCCTTCTCTGCGGCACGACATTCTCCGATGCGCGTACGTCAAACGCTTCAAGGACGGCGGCCTGATCGCCGCCCGCGGCGATCCGCCCGAGGAATGGATCGCGTGCGCCCGCGGCGCGGTGCGGGTGAGTTCCACCTCCATCTCGGGCAAGCAGATCACGCTGACCTATGTGGAGCCCGGCATCTGGTTCGGCGACGTGGCGATCTTCGACGGGGACCGCCGCACGCACGATGCCTATGCGCATGGCGACACCACCATCCTGTGCGTGGCCAAGGCAGACTTCCGCAAGATCCTCAGCGCGCATGTGGAGTTCTACGAAGCCATGCTGCGCCTGCATGCCCGGCGCATCCGCCAGCTCTACGGGCTGGTGGAAGACCTCAACACCCTGCCCCTGCGCGCGCGGCTGGCCAAGCAGCTGCTGCACCTGGTGCGCAGCTACGGCATTCCCAGCCTCTCGGACGGACGCGAGATGCGCATTGGCCTGCAACTGGCGCAGGAAGAGCTGGCGCAATTGCTGGGCGCCTCGCGCCAGCGCGTGAACCAGGAACTCAAATCGATGGAGCGCGAGGACGCCATCCGCATCGAGCCGGGCGGCCTCGTGGTGCGTGACCGCGAAGCCCTGATGCGCATCGCAGAAACCGACAACTGACCGACCCGCCGGCCTCCCATCTCCACCGCACTCCATGAGCAACTACGACCACTTCATCGGCACCCGGCCCGTCTCCGATCAGCATGCGTTCGACACCCGGGCCCTGAGCGACTGGCTGGGCCGGAACCTGGATGGATTCGCCGGACCGCTGACGGTGGAGATGTTCAAGGGCGGCCAGTCCAACCCCACCTACAAGCTCGTCACGCCGGGCCGCAGCTACGTCATGCGCGCCAAGCCCGGGCCGGTCGCCAAGCTGCTGCCATCGGCCCATGCGATCGAGCGCGAGTTCGCGGTGATGAGCGGGCTGGCCGGTACCGACGTGCCCGTGCCCCACATGCATGTGCTGTGCGAGGACGAGTCGGTGATCGGCCGGGCGTTCTACGTGATGGAGTTCATGGAAGGCCGTGTGCTGTGGGACCAGTCGCTGCCCGGCCTGCAACCGGCCGAGCGCGGCGCCATCTACGACGAGATGAACCGCGTGATCTCGGCACTGCACACGGTGCGTTTCGCCGACCGGGGCCTGGCCGGCTATGGCAAGCCCGGCAATTACTTCGACCGGCAGATCGGCCGCTGGAGCAAGCAGTACGCGGCCTCCATCACACAGCCCATCGAGGAGATGGACCGGCTCATGGAGTGGCTGCCTGCGCACATTCCGGAGAGCGCGCGCGACGAGAACCGCGTGTCCATCGTGCATGGCGACTTCCGGCTCGACAACCTGATGTTCCACCCCACCGAGAACCGCGTGATCGCGGTGCTGGACTGGGAGCTGTCCACCCTGGGCCATCCACTGGCTGATTTCAGCTACCACTGCATGGCCTGGCACATCCCGCCGGGCATGTTCCGCGGCATCGCGGGGCTGGACATCGCGGCACTGGGCATTCCGGACGAGGCCGACTACATCCGCCGCTATTGCGAGCGCACCGGCTTCACCACGCCCGAGGCGCTGCGCGCCGACTGGAATTTCTACCTGGCCTACAACCTGTTCCGCCTGGCCTCGATCCTGCAAGGCATCGCCAAGCGGGTGGAAGCCGGCACCGCCTCCAGCGCCCAGGCACGCACCTCGGGCGAAGGCGCCCGGCCCCTGGCCCAGATGGCCTGGGGGTTTGCCCAGCGCATGTGAAACCACGGCCGGCGATGCAGCACCGCCGGCCTGCCCCCAAGCCTTTCAACCGGAGGACCGCGATGGATTTTGATTACTCACCGAAGACCCAGGACCTGCAGGCACGCCTGCGGCAGTTCATGGACGACCACATCTACCCTTCGGAGCCCGCCTATGCCGCCGAGTTGGCGGCCAACACCGCCGCCGGCAAGCGCTGGACGGCCCTGAACACCATCGAGCAGCTCAAGCCCAAGGCCCGCGCCGCCGGGCTGTGGAATTTGTTCCTGCCGGTGGACAGCGCCGCCGCCTCGGGCTATGACGGCGCCGGGCTGACCAACCAGGAATACGCGCCGCTGGCCGAGATCATGGGCCGCGTGCCGTGGGCCAGCGAGGTGTTCAACTGCTCCGCGCCGGACACCGGCAACATGGAGACCATCGCCCGCTATGGCAGCGAGGAGAACAAGGCGCGCTGGCTCAAGCCGCTGCTGGAGGGGCAGATCCGTTCGGCCTTCGCCATGACCGAGCCCGACGTGGCCTCCAGTGACGCGACCAACATCGAGACGCGCATCGAACGCCAGGGCGACGAGTACGTCATCAACGGCCGCAAGTGGTGGATCTCAGGCGCGGCGGACCCGCGCTGCGCGGTGTTCATCACCATGGGCAAGAGCGATCCGGAAGCGGCCCGCCACTCCCAGCAGAGCATGGTGCTGGTGCCCGCCGACACGCCCGGCATCCGCATCCTGCGACCGCTGAACGTGTTCGGCTACGATGACGCGCCCCACGGGCACGTGGAGATGGTGTTCGAGAACGTGCGCGTGCCCGCCTCCAACATCCTCCTGGGCGAGGGCCGCGGCTTCGAGATCGCCCAGGGCCGACTGGGCCCGGGCCGCATCCACCACTGCATGCGGCTCATCGGCCTGGCCGAACGCGCGCTCGAGCTGATGTGCCGCCGCGCCAGCAGCCGCGTCGCCTTCGGCAAGCCGGTCTCGCAGCAGACGGTGACGCAGGAGCGCATCGCCGAGGCCCGCTGCAAGATCGACATGGCCCGCCTGCTCACCTTGAAAGCGGCGTGGCTGATGGACGTGGCCGGCAACAAGGTCGCACGCACCGAGATCGCCATGATCAAGGTGGTCGCGCCCAGCATGGCCTGCCAGGTGATCGACTGGGCCATGCAGGTGCATGGCGGCGGCGGCATGTGCGACGACTTTCCGCTGGCCTATGCCTATGCCAACGCGCGCACCCTGCGCTTTGCCGATGGCCCGGACGAGGTGCACCGCAACGCCATCGCCAAGTGGGAACTGGGCAAGTACGGAACCTACGGCAGCAGCGTGGAGCCGCCCATCACCCGCGGCTGCTGACAGCCTGCAGCCCCAAGGTGCAGGGGCCCACGCATCCCGGACCCCTGCCCTTCAGATTCCACTCCAAGAGGTTGCGATCGCCCCGGATCACGGGGCGTTTTTCCATGGCATCGAGAATCGGCACGGGGCGCCCCCGACCCGGAGCCCACCGTCACTCCCAACGTTGCCGAGCCGCAATGGCCCCCAAGGGGTACTCGCGCCGTCCATGCGGTTGGCGCAGGACAATCCGGCAAGCGAAACGCTCGATGCCGATATCGTCTTCCAGCATCTTTTCCATCAGCGCCTGAAAAGCGCCGATGCCCGACACCACGATCTTGAGCAGGTAGTCGTATCCGCCGCTGACGTTGTAGCACTCGACGATCTCTTGGTACTTCCCGGCGCCTTCCTCGAACTTTCGAAAATCATGCGGCCGGTGGCTGCCGATGGTGACCTCGGAGAACACGATGACGTGATCCCCCAGTTTTTCAAGCGCGATGTCGGCGCTGTAGCCACGGATCAGTCCGATCTCCTGCAGCCGCTTCGTGCGCAGGAGACACGGGCTGGGGCTCAGCCCCACCGACTTGGCCAGATCGACGTTCGAGCAGCGCCCTTCGCGCTGAAGATGCGCGAGGATCTTGAGGTCAAACCGATCGAACAGGATGGCCGATTTCATGGCGCTATCGTATGGCCAAGCCGCCTTGCCTTGTGGTGCATGTCTCGGCCAGCGATTCGTCGAGCGCTTGGACAACCATGCCGGCCTGCTCCGCCGACAACACCAGCGGCGGGCGGATCTTGAGCACGTTGTGTCCCTGGGCACACGCGCTGAGCAACACGCCTTTGTCGCGCATCCGGTTGACGACCCGGCTGGTGAGTTCGCGCGCCGGCGCCCGCGTCGCCCGGTTTGATACCAGTTCGACGCCCACGAAGAGCCCCGCCCCCCGAACGTCGCCGATGGCCTCGTGCTTCGCGGCAAGCCCCGCGATGCCGTCGAGCAGCAATCGGCCGATCCTGGCCGCGTGCGGCACCAGTCGGTCCCGCTCGATGGTCTCCAACACCGCCAGGGCCGCTGCGCATGAGACCGTGTTGCCGGCGAAGGTGTTGAAGTAGCGGGAGTTCTTGCCGAATTCCGCCAGGGCGTCGGCTGTCGCAAGGATGCCGGCGATCGGCTGGCCGTTGCCCATGGGCTTGCCCATGGTGACGATGTCGGGAACGAGGCCGTGGCGCTGGAAGCCCCACAGATGCTCTCCCGTGCGGCCGAAGCCAGGCTGCACCTCGTCGGCGATGAACAGCCCGCCCGCGCGCTGGATCGCCTCGACCGCCCCCTTCAGGAAGCCCGCGGGCTCGGGGAGTATGCCGTCGCTGGTGAAAAGCGAATCGGCGATCAAGGCGGCCGGCCGGATGCCATGGCGCTGCAGGTCGGCGATGGCCGCCTCGACGTCGCGCGTGAAGCGCTCGCCGAGGTCGGCACCCTCCGCGTGGTAACGGCGCGGCGCCGGCACCAGGCGAACGTGCGCCCCCAGATCGACGGTCGGGCCCAGCGAGGGCGAGAACTGCGACACGGCGTCCGTGATGCCGTGGTATGCCGTGTCGGTGACGATCACCCCCGTGCCGCCGGTGCGCACCTTGGCGATGCGATAAGCCAGGTCGTTGGCCTCGCTGCCGGTGCAAGTCAGCATCAGGTGGGCCAGATCCGTGCCCGGCACGCTGGCCAGCAGGCGCTCGGCCAGTTCGAGGATGGTGTCGTGGAGGTAGCGCGTGTTGGTCGCGAGGGTCGTCACCTGGCGGCAGATCGCCTCGGTCACTGCAGGGTGGCAATGACCGAGCGAGGTAACGTTGTTGTAGGCGTCGAGGTAGCGGCGGCCCTGGGGGTCCATCAGCCAAACGCCGTCACCGCGCACGATGTGCAGCGGATGCTCATACATCAGCCGGTAGGCCGGGCCGAGCAGCGCATTGCGCCGATCGATCATGGCCTCGGTGGCGGGGCCGACCTGGGCTCGGCCGGGGATGTAGGCATTGACCATATTGAAATCAGCAGTGGTTTTCATGGCGGGGTTTCAGTGGGTGTGGGGGTCAACAGGCGGTCGCGCGCCTCGTGGCGGGAAAGGTCTGCCATCTGCGACAGCGCCTGCCAGGCCGCCGGGTTGTGCCGCATGATGTAGTCGCGGTTTTCGGGATAGCGCAAGGCCCGCCACTCCGAGATCAAGGCCGTGATCAGGTGGCGCGTTGCCATGAGATCGGCGACGATCTCCTGCTCCGGCTCGGTCAGCGGCACAACGGATTGGTAGGCCCTGACGAACTGCGCCGGCCCTTCGAACGGATCGGCGCAGCCGGCCATGTGGAAGGCCGCCGCCGTGGCCACCTCGCCGACCAGTGGCGCGTGCAGCATGTCGCCGAAGTCGATGATGCCGGTGATGCGCGACGGGTCGTGCGGCGCGACCAGCACGTTGTAGAGGTGATAGTCGTTATGGATCACCTGCGCCCTCAACGAAGCAAGGCGAGGCAGCACGTGGTCGATGAAGCGGGCCATGAACGACTGGGCCAGCACGCGCCTCGGGCCTTCCACCAGGCTGTCGAGCTGGACGGTCAGACGATGCGCTGCCGACACGTTCCACAGCAGATCATGGGCCGCCGCCGGGTGCGTGAAGCCTTGCAGGGCAAGGTTCAGCGCGGCCAGGCCTTGCCCCATCGCCACCCGCTGGGCAGCGGTGCGCGGTGTCTCCCGGATCTGGATGCCATCCAGGTAGGTGAGCATGCGCACGGTGGTCCGGATGCCCCCGGCGAGGTCCACGGTATCGCGCGCGCGTCCGTCCAGCATCCGCACCACGCGCGGAACCGGCTGGCCGGGCGATGTGCGGGCGATGTGCTCGATGGCGGCGATCTGGAAATCGACCAGTTCCACCCGCTCCGAGGGGTTGCTGATCTTGAACACGTAGCGCGCGCCGTCGGCCGATTCCAACGCGCAGTTTTGGTCGCGCTCGCCAGCGAGTGCCCTCACGCCGACGTCGAGGCCGTAGAGGCGCTTCACCAGCCGCTGCACCTCGGCTGGCGCCAGTTGGGGCGCTGCCGTGCTCAGTGCCGCGGCTTGGTCACGCATCGCGCCCTGGGTTCCCAGGTGGGGGTCGAGGCGGAGCATCAGAGTCCGAGCAATGCAGGAAGCTGGCGAACGTCTGTCAGGCGGCACACGCCATAGTCGCTCGACGCAGGCTCATGGCCCCGGTCGATGAAGGCCTTGGCCATGAACCCCAGGTCAGACGCCGTCATCAGGTCATAACGAAAACTCGACGAGACATGCATCATCTGATCGGGCCCGCATCCCAGCCGGTCGAACATGTATTCGAAGGCTTGCATGCGCGGCTTGTACGCGCGCGCTTCCTCGGCGGTATAGACCGCGTGGAAGGTGGCCTTGAGGTGCGCGACGCTGTGGGGAATCAGGTCGACCATCGAGTTCGACAGGACGACCAGCGGTACTTCTGGCGCAATCGCCTCCAGCACTTCCACCACGTTCGGGTGTGGCTGCCAGGTCGGCACGGCGTCGTACAAAGCGGCAGCATCCGATGCCAGGCATTCGATGCCGTGCGCCTTGCAGGCACGTTGGATGGCGTTCGCCACCACGTCGTAGAAAGGCTTCCAGTCGCCCAGCACCTCGTCGAGGCGATAGGCCCGAAAACTGTCCAGGAACGCAGGCATCCGATCGGCCGCCACCCGGTCTTTGAACAGGATCTTTGCCGTCGGCCCCATCTCGAAGTTGATGAGCGTGCCGTAGCAGTCGAAGCTGATGAATCGAGGTTTGAAGATCATGGGCAGATCTGCTGTGTTGAGGTGAAACGAGTCTAGGACTGCACCCTTTACAGGAGATGCCATATCGATGCGAGTCCCGAGCAGTTTCTTTGTCAATCTGCACGGGGCCTGGCATTTTTGGATAGTGTTGTTTTGCCCTCGTCCGGCGCGATGGCGGCCACTACCGCATCGCGAGGCGCATCCTGCGCATGCGATCACGCAGGGGTGGCCCGATGGGGAAATGGGGCTGAAATCCCAGCGCCGACGGGCAGGTCCCGTTGCGCTGAGCACTTGCCGATTCGTCAGGCCAGCCTTGGCTCGCCGCGTTGGAAGACCGCGTTCGATCGGCCCGCAGCGAGCCGCTGCGATCTCCCTGCATTCACGGTCGCAGCGAATCCGCCTCGGCGCAATTCGTGCCAGCCGGTCCTAGTTCTTCGCTGTGCCCTGCGGCAGGTGCTGCAGGGCGCTGCGGGCAGCCTCGTGCAGCAGCATCACCGCATCGGCCAGTGTCTGCAGGTGGTCGCCCGGGTATTCGATGCGCAGCGACACCTTGCCGCGCGCCACCATCAGCATCAGCGGCGGCGCTTTCGGCGCGCGCGTGCCCGCTTCATCGGGCTCGCCCTGGGCCGGCAGCAGCATCTCCAGCAGATGGGACACCATGGACGGCTGCACCCACCGCTTGGCGTGCAGGCCGCCCTCGCCCACCACCGCGAAATGCTGCCAGAAAGGCAGCGGCACGCCGGGCCACGCCATCTCCTCGAACATGGCGAGCCAGCGCACTTCCTCGGGCAGGTCCCCTGGCAACGAGGTCTGCAGCGTGTCGGTGAAGGCACCGTAGGCTTCGCGTTCCAGCGCCTCCTTGAGGGGGCGGGATACCAGCATCAGCGCCACGTCGGGCTCCACGCCCACATCGATGCGTGCGCGCAGTTCCGTGCCCCTCAGGTAATGGCGCTGTGGCGCCCCGCACTCCAGGCGCCAGGTGCGCCCTTCGTACTGGCCCAGCATCAGGAACCCGCCAGGCTCCGCGGTACGCGAGAAAGCCAGGCCCTGCGCGGCCGCCCATTGCTCGGTGTCCTCCAGCGATACGGGGCGCGGAGGATCGTCGGGGCGTGGGCCCAAGGCGAAGGCTTTGCGAAAGCGCTCGAACATGGTGTGAAAAAATCAGGCAAAGGCTCGGCAGAAGCAGCCATTATTCGCCCAAACCGGCCCCCTCTGCTTGCACGCGCCAGCATGCACGGCACTTTCCACCCCTTGGGACTTTTGGGGTACTTCTTCGCTACTTGCCAGGCCGTTTCTGCCTGGCCATCCGATATCACCGCATGACCACACCGCCCGCCGCCCCGACCCACGCCGCCGCCCTCTCGCGCAGGGCCGCCATCGCCGCAGCGGCCCTGGGGCTGCTGCCCGTTGCCGGAGCATGGGCTGGCACCGGCGCGACGTGGCCGCCAGAGGGCACCTCCGGACACCGCGGTGCAATTGGTGCGGTGGGTGCAGGGCACCGGCCGACCACGGCGGCCTGCCCGTTCGCCGTGATCGACAAGCTGGGCTCGCGCGCCTGCAATGTCTTTGCCGACCGACGGGCGCTGGCGCGGCAGCG
>NZ_BAAJYS010000109.1:0-11897 GCF_057543315.1 Acidovorax sp. KPB24-07 | reverse complement strand
TGGCCCTGGTGCCGCGCACGCTCGAGGCCCGCGGCCTGGACGCCACACCGCTGATCCAGCGCAAACTGCGGCAGGTGGGCACCGCCGACGCGCTGGCGGCTGTGGACATCCTGGACATCATCCTGCGCGAGGAGGTCGGGCATGTGGCGATTGGTAACCATTGGTATCGCTTCCTGTGCGATCGGGAAGGGCTGGACCCGATGGCGCACTACGCCCTCCTGGTCCGGCGCTACGAGGCGCCACGCCTGAAACCGCCGTTCAACGCCGATGCACGCCGCGCGGCGGGCTTCAGCGACGCCGAAATGGAGTGGCTGCAGCATGGCTGACCCGGCCGCGTGGGCAGCCGTTCTTTCCTACAATGCGCCCAAGCCCCGCAACCCCTTTGCCGAAGGGACGCGGCCCTTCCACCGATCGCCTTCCGTTCGCCATCCATGCCCCACACGCCTGTCGCCGGCAATTCCCCGTCCATTGCCCCCGAGAGCAGCCCTGCCGGCGCCATGATCGCCCGCCAGGCGATCATGAACGGGCAGCAGGCCGTGGTGGGCTATGAACTCTTCAACCGCTCGCGCTCCGGCCATGGCCACACGGCGGCGACGGACGTGTTCCTGGTGTTCACCGCGCTGTCGCACGCCGGCAGCGAGGAACTGGTGGGCAAGAAGCTCATCTTCGTCAACTGCACGCACGAGAGCCTGTCCGGCGGCCACCTGGAGCTGGTCGATCCCGACAAGGTCGTGCTGGAGATCCCGCCCCTGGGCCACGCGGCCGCCGAAGAGGTGAGTACGCGGCTGCCGATCCTGTCGGGCCTGCGCGAGCGGGGCTTCCACCTGGCCTTCAACCACACGGTGCTGGAATCGGCCTATGCACCATGGCTGCCGTTGGCCGACTACATCAAGCTCGACCTGTCCGTACTGGCGCCGGACCAGTTGGCCGTGCTCATCAAATATGCCGGGCGGCACTCCAAGGCCGAGCTGATCGCCGAGAAGGTGGAGACGGCCAAGCAGTACGACATGGCCTCTAGCAAGGGGGTGCAGCTGTTCCAGGGGTATTGGTTCTCCCGCCCCTCGCTGGTGGAGGCCAAGCTGCTCACCCCCGCGCAAAGCAGCATCATCCAGCTCATCAACCTCGTGCGCCAGCAGGCCAGCACGGACGAAATCGAAGAGGTTCTCAAGAAGGACGCGGGCCTGGCCTTCAACCTGATGCGGCTCATCAATTCGTCGGGTTTCGGGCTCTCCCGCGAGATCACCTCGTTCCGGCAGGCCGTGATGCTCATGGGACTCAAGAAGCTCTTTCGCTGGGCCGCGCTGCTGCTCACCGCCTCGCGCGGTGGCGGCATCTCCGCCGCCGTCGGCCACACGGCCGTGGTGCGTGGTCGGTTGATGGAGCTGCTGGCCCTGGAGACCATGTCGCAGGAAGACGCCGATCAGGCCTTCGTGGTGGGCATCTTCTCGATGCTCGACCGCATGCTGAGCATGCCGATGGAATCCGCTGTGGGGCTGCTGCACGTGCCCGGCACCGTGTCGGACGCCCTGCTGCACCGCGCCGGCACGCTGGGCGAACTGCTGCGGCTGGCCGAAGCCTGCGAATCCAGCGACGATGCCGCCTTCGATCAGGCCGCCAGTTCGCTGCAACTGTCCAGCCAGCAAATCAACATGGCCCATTTGCAGGCACTGGCCTGGGCGGACCAGTTGACGGAATGAGCCCCAGAGTGGGCGACAGCGTGCGGCTCTGGTGGTAAGGTCACCGAATTCATCCCACTCACTGACGCAGACCCTCCATGTCGAGCAACTCAGACAACGTACCGGCTTTCGAGAACACCGCCCCGCAAGGGGAGGACGAGGACTCGAGCAACCTGGCGATCATTGCGCGCCAGGCGATCGTGGATGAGCAGCGTGCCGTTTTCGGCTACGAGCTGTTCGACCGTTCCACCGCCTCCGATGCCCACACCGCGGCCAGCGATGCCGCCCTGCTCTTCAATGCCCTGTCGTATGCGGGCACCGAGGCCCTGGTGGGCAAGAAGACGGTGTTCATCAACTGCACGCACGAAAGCCTGGCCGGCGGCCACCTCGAACTGATCCACCCCGAAAAGGTGGTGCTGGAAGTACCGCCCTTGGCCGACGGCGCCACGGCCGAAGAGATCGAAGGGCGCGTGTCCACGCTCGAAGGCCTGCGCACGCGGGGCTTTCGCCTCGCCTTCAACCAGAACGTGCTGCGCCGCACCTATGCCAGCTGGCTGCCGCTGGCGGCCTTCGTCAAGCTGGACATGCAGGCGTTCCGGGCCGAACTGGCCGAGCCCCTGGTGAAGTTCGCGCGCGCCAACTCCAAGGCGACGCTGGTGGCCGAAAAGGTGGAGACCGCCGAGCAGCACGAGCGCATGTCCGCCCTGGGCGTGAAGCTGTTCCAGGGCTACTGGTTCGCCCAGCCCGCACTGGTGAAGGCCCAGACCATCCGGCCTTCGCAGGCGACGATCATCCAGCTCATCAATCTGGTGCGAAAGCAGGCCAGCACGGCAGAGATCGAGGAACTGCTCAAGAAGGACCCCACGCTGTCCTTCAACCTGCTGCGGTTCATCAACTCGTCGGGCTTCGGGCTGTCGTGCGAGGTCACCTCGTTCCGGCACGCCGTCATGATCCTGGGGCTCAAGAAGCTGTTCCGCTGGGCGGCGCTGCTCATGACCACCTCGCGTGCCGGGGGCTCTCCACCCGCCGTGGGCCAGACCGCCGTGGTGCGCGGCCGCCTCATGGAGCTGCTCGCTGCCGAACTGCTGCCGCCCGAAGAATGCGACAACGCCTTCGTGGTCGGCGTGTTCTCGCTGCTGGACACCATGCTGGGCGTTCCGCTGGAAAAGGCGCTCGACTCCGTCGCCCTGCCCCAGCCCGTGATCGATGCGCTGCTGCACAACACCGGCGTGTTCGCGCCGTTCCTGGAACTCACCAAAGCCTGCGAAAGCGGCGACGAGGTGGCGTTCGCCCGCTCGGCCGACGCGCTGCACCTGTCCAACCGACAGGTGAACTGGGCCCACCTGCAGGCGCTGACCTGGGCGGAAAGCCTGGGAGAGTGAGCGGCAAGGCCCCCGGTCGGTCCAGGCCGGGCCGGGGCTGGTTCCACGTTCTAACCAGCGTGTAACAGTGGGCTTTCACCCCGTTGCCTGCGACGAAACTCCGCAGGAGAACAGCGCACTTCGCGTTTGAAGAATTTGGTGAAGTTGGTCGCCTCGTCAAAGCCCAGCCTGTCGGCAATGGCGCCAATGGGCAAGTCCGTGTGCACCAGCAGCCGCTTGGCTTCGAGATTGATCCGTGCCGCGATCCACCCTTTGGCGGTCATGCCTGTAGCGGCGGCCAAAGACCGGCCCAGACTCTTTTCTGTATATCCGAGGTGACTGGCGTAATCGGCCACCTGATGCCAATTCGCAAAGCGCTCTTCAACCAGCGCCTGAAACCGTTGGAAGCGCTGTGACGCAGCGGAAACCGGCGGCTCATCCAACGGCCGCTGCCTTCCTTTCAGAAGGCTCAATCGTGCCAGCAGGGCGTGAAGTTGATGGCGCAGCAGAGCGTGCACGTGATCGAGGGAAGCCTCGAGGTGCGCGTCCTCGTACATCTGCTGAATCGAGCGACTCACCGTTCTCAACTGATCCTGGTCCAGAAGCAGCTTTTCCGGCAACCCGACCCGATCCGACACGAGCGCGGGGTCGCCCGATGCAGCAGATACGGGCATCGCAAACTCCGAGCGAAACAGGACGATCCAACCCTCCCAGTCTTCATCGCTCCCGAGGTTATGGGCCTGCCCTGGTCGAAGAATCAAAAACGTTCCTTGTTCGCAGGCAAACGGCTGGAAATCCACCCATTGAACGCACTCTCCTTGCGTGATGCACACCAGCATGAAAAAGTCGTAGCGATGGGTCGTTTGCACTTTTTCCTTGCCGCCGCGGCGCCATAGATCACCCGCCGGATAGACCTCCAGATCGAGCCGGTAGGGCGCCGTGGGGTCGTACTTCAGCCGCGGGATACCCGCATTGCTCATCCCTTTTGGAACACTCGCCACCTTCGACATCACTTGCCTCGCCTTTTGCATGAATGTCCCAAAAATACCATTTATTGTCCCAATAACATCGAGCAATTGGCCTCTATTTGTCCAACAATCACCATTCATATTTTATTGAAAGGTGATTTTTCATGACTGGCATCGACATTTCCAAGGCCTATATTCATGCGGTCCAGACGGGCGATCAGACGGCATTGATCCGACTGATTTCTCCCGATGTGATCTGGCACCAGCCAGGCAATCATCAGTTTTCCGGAACGCATCGCGGCATGGCGCAAGTCGGTCCGATGCTGGGCAAGATGATGGAAATCTCCAAAGGCACCTTCACGATCACCCACGCCAGTCACTACATGGCCAATGGCGACTGGGTTGCCGTGACGCTGGAGTTCGCTGGCGAGGCCAACGGCGTCAAGTTGAAGCAGCCGGGGGTCGATCTGATCCGCATCGAGCACAGCCAGATCGCCGAAGTTCGTCTCTTCTCCAGCGATCCAGCTCAAGAAGACTTGTTCTGGGGACGCGGCGCGGAGAATGAACCAGAAAGCGCCGTTCGCGCTCCTTCTACCGGCCCGCGCGCAGCTGCGTAGCGGAGTGAGCGTCGCGCATGCTCAGCCAAACGACCCCGCCACCTCCTGACAGCCGCATCAGTTCATCTGAATGCCCGCCGCGCGGATGATGCGGGCGTTGTTCTGCGACTCCTCGGCAATCTGCCGCACAAAGTCAGCCGCCTTGCCCCCTTGGGGCACGTTGTCGGTGGCTTCGAGCCGGGCGCGCAAATCCGGCAGGGCCAGGGCGCGATTGATCTCGGCATTCAAACGCTCCAGGATTGGCGCCGGCGTGCGCGCCGGCGCGAACACGCCAAACAGCGAACTCACGTTGGCGGCCGGAATGCCCAATTCGGCCAGGGTAGGCACGTCGGGCAAAGTGTCGAGCCGGGCGGGCGCACCCACGGCCAGCGCGCGCAGCTTGCCGGCTTGGATGTGCTGCATCACCGCAGGCCCGGCATTGGTGGACAGCACTTCGAACTGCCCGCTGAGCGCATCGTTGAGCTGCTGGCCGCCGCCCTTGTAAGGCACATGCGTGATCTGCGCCTGGGTGGACTGCATGATCTGCTCCAGCATGATGTGCCCGAGCGACGCCAGCCCCGAGGTGGCCCATCGCACCGCTCCTGGCTGCGCCTTCGCGGTGGCGAGCAACTGGCGGAAATCCTTGGCCTGGCTGGCGGGCGTGCCCAGCAGCAGCACGGGAGAGACCATCACGCTGGCCACCGGCGCGATGTCCTTGGCCGGATCGAACGGCGATTTGCCCAGGTGCGGGTTCAGGACCAGCGGGCTGATGGACGAAAAGCCCAGCGTGTAGCCGTCCGGCGCCGCCTTGGCCACGGCATCCATGCCGATGGAGCCGCCCGCCCCGGCCTTGTTGTCCACCACCACTGAAGTGCCCAGCTGGGCCGACAGCTTGTCGCCCAGGGCCCGGGCAACCACGTCGCTCACCCCGCCGGCGGGATAGGCCACCACGATGCGGATGGGACGGGACGGCCAGGCGGCTGCCTGCTGGGCGTGGGCTGCGAACGGCAGCGTGGACAGCCAGGAACAGCTGGCGGCCAGCATCCATTGCCGGCGGGAAAGATCGGTCATGCAAAGACTCCGGGTGCACAAAAGGAAACCGCGATTGTCCGCGCCCTGCGCAGCTCCCACCCGCTTCCCGGCACCCAACTATCCGCGGGGATGGTGCTGCGCGTGCAGCGCCTTGAGCCGCTCGCGCGCCACGTGGGTGTAGATGGTGGTGGTAGAGATATCCGCATGCCCCAGCAGCAGCTGCACCACGCGCAGGTCCGCCCCGTGGTTGAGCAGGTGCGTGGCGAAGGCATGGCGCAGCGTGTGCGGCGACAGCGGCACGGTGATGCCCGCCGCATGCGCCTGCTTTTTCACGATGACCCAGAACATCGCCCGGGTCATGCCCGCGCCGCGCTGCGTCACGAAAAGATCGTCGGTCTGCTGCCCGCCCAGGATGGCCGCGCGCGCCTCGCCCAGGTAGCGCTCCAGCCATGCCGCCGCCTCGTCGCCGAAGGGCACCAGCCGCTCTTTGCCGCCCTTGCCCATCACCCGCAGCACGCCTTCGCGCAGGCCCACCTGGAAGGTCTTGAGCGTGACCAGCTCGGTCACGCGCAACCCGCTGGCGTACATCAGCTCCAGCATGGCGCGATCCCGCAGCCCCAACGGGTGGCCGGTGTCCGGGGCGCGCAGCAGGGCCTCCACATGGGCTTGCGAGAGCGTCTTCGGCACGCGCAGCGGCTGGCGCGCAGCCTGCAGCCGGACCGTGGGATCGGCCGCGATGCGCCGCTCGCGCAGCGCCCAGTGGAAATAGCGGCGCAGCACGGTCAGGCGCCGATTGGCCGAGGTGGCCCGGGTCTGCGCATGGCGGGCCGCGAAATAACCCTGCAGGTGGTGTTCCTGCGTGCTGTCGATGGCCAGCGCGGACGGTTGCTCCGCCAGCCACTGGGCATACAGCGTCATGTCGCGCCGGTAGGCCGCCAGGGTGTTGCGCGAGAGACCGTCCTCCAGCCACAGCGCGTCGATGAAGGTGTCGATGGAGGTCTGGCTTTCGGGCAGCATCGCAAAACCATAGCACGATAAAAAAAAGGCCCGCGGGCGGTGCCGGCGGGCCTGGTCTGAGCAAGCGAAGACGCGCTGGCTCAGTCGAGCGACAGCTTCTGCTTTTGCACCACGGTCTTGTAGACCTCGAACTCGGCCTTGATCTGCTCGGCGAACTGCTCGGGCGTGTTGCCGATGATGATCGAGCCGGTGTCCTCGATGCGCTTGCGCACGGCCGGGTCTTCCAGCGCCTTGCGCACGCCGGCGTTAATCTTGTCCACCACGTCCTTGGGCAGATTCTTGGGGCCCAGGATGCCGTAGTAGGCCATGCGGTTCACCGGTTCCAGGCCCACTTCCTTGAAGGTGGGCACATTGGGCAGCGCGGCCACGCGCTGGGGCGCGGCGACCACGATGGGCACCAGGCGGCCATCCTTGATGAAGGCCAGCGCCGAAGGCAGGTTGTCGAAGATCATCGGCACCTGGCCGGCCACCGTGTCGTTCAAGGCCGGGCCCGCGCCGCGGTAGGGAATGTGCGTGACGAAGGTGTCGGTCAGGCTCTTGTACAGCTCCATCTGCAGATGGCCGATGCCGCCCGTGCCGGACGACGAGTACGAATACTTGCCCGGCACCTTCTTGATCTCGGCGGCGAAGCTCTTGTAGTCCTTGGCTGGAAAGCTGGGGTTCACCGCGATGATGTTGGGCGTTGCGGCGATGTTGATGATCGGCGTGAAGTCCGTCAGCGGGTTGTAGGGCGTCTTGGGGTTGATCGCCGGATTGGCCGCCGTGGTGGACACGGTGGCGATGCCCAGGGCATAGCCGTCCGGCGTCGCCTTGGCCGTCTCGGCCGCGCCGACCACACCACCGCCGCCCGCGCGGTTGTCCACGATCACGGGCTGGCCCAGCGCGCGCGACAGCGGATCGGAGATCACGCGGGCGATGATGTCAGTCGTCCCCCCAGGAGCAAAGGGCACCACCAGCCGGATCGGTTTGGTGGGATAGCTCTGGGCCATGGCACTGCCCGTGGCCACGAGGACGGCCAGACCCAGCCAGTTTCGGCGCTGCATAGAAGTCTCCTTGTACTGCTTGAACACGATGAAAACGATGGTGTGCATCCTAATCGCTGACGCACGCCGATCGTGGTCCGCATGGCAGTCCACAGTGAGGGATTTCCCGCACGCGCAAGGGCGGTTCCCGTTGGCAGGAGAAGGGTTCAGTGACGTCGTTGGGGGGCTGGCGTTGCTCCTTGCAAGTCAGAAGCACGGGCCGGACGGGCCCCATTCGGAGGACGGTACGGCATCACGCCATCGCGTCCCAGATCAGCTTGACGCCGACCAGCATCGTGCCTGCCAGGAACACGGTTTTCATGCGCTCGGGCGACAGCACCCGGGCCACCCAGGCGCCCATCACACCGCCCAGGGCGCAGCCGATGAAGAGTGGAATGCCCCACTGGAAATCGACCGCACCGTGGGTGATGAAGGTCGTCACGGACGAGCCCACCACGAGCAGGTTGAGGCGCGTCATGACCGAAGCGCTGTCGGAAAACGACAGGCCGAAAAAATGCATCAGCGCAAAGATGAGAAAGGTGCCGAAGCCCGCGCCGAAAAACCCCGAATACACGCACAGCGCGAACACCGTGGCGATGCCGGCCAGGGGCAGCCGCGCGGCTGGCGCCGAGGTGGCGGCGCGTGCGGAAAAATCCGTCCGGTAGGTGATCCACAACACCACGGCCATCATGGTGGCGACGATGATGCGCAGCACCCGGTCATCGACCCCGGTGACGATCAGCGAGCCCATCACGGACCCCGCTGCCGCCAGGGGCCAGAGCACCCAGGGAATGCGCACCGGGGCCGCCACGCCACGGCGGTGGGCCAGCGTGCCGGTGAAGAACGAGCCCACGAGCGCGAACTTCACGGTGGCGATGGCCGCGGCGGCGGAATGCCCCATCAGCAGCAGCAACGGCACGCCGATGGTGACGCCCCCTCCGACCGTCACGGCCACGCCACCCACAACGAGCCCCATCAGGGCCATTGCGCAGAGCATCACCATGCGAGGGACAACTCGTCGTTGCTGAGCACGTCGATCGCGCGGCGCGACAGCGCATCCGCCGCCAGTCCCCTGGCGCCACCACCGCCGTTGCCGCCGCTTCCTCTCCCCAGCGGCTGCGTCATGTAGCGCCGCAGCACGGCCATGCGCAGCGGCACGCCGTACGCGGCCTGCAGGAAATACTTGTTTTGCGGGGTCGGGTCCACGTCGGTGTCCAGCTCGTCCGTGCGAGGCAGGCAATGCATGACCGCCAGCCACGGTGGCGCCTTGGCCAGCAGCGCGCGGTGCACGCGGCATTTGTCCAGCTGGCGCTGGTACAGCGCGGCGTCGCTGAACATCTCGCGCTGCACGCGCACGACGTACAGCAGATCGACATGGCCCAGCATGGCCTGCACCGAATCGTGCAGATGGATGGGGCGGCGCGCCGCAGCGGCGAGGTCGGCCGGCAAAGGGCTGCCGTCGTCGGCTTCGCTGGCGGCATCGACGGCATGCAGCTCAACGTCGCGGAACTGCCCGAGGCCGACCAGCAGCGACTTCACCGCACGCGAGTAGCGCAGGCCGCCCACCAGCCCCACGCGCAGACCATCGAGGGTGTCGAAATGCTCGCGGGCGGTGTACAGGTCGATCAGCGTCTGGGTGGGGTGCCGGGCGAGCCCTTCGCCGGCATTGATCAGCGGCACGTCGAGGGTGCCCTTGATCTGCTCCATCACGCCATGGTCGGCGTGCCGCGCGACCAGCGCGTCGGAGTAGTAGCCGGCCATGCGGGTGGTGTCGAGCAGGCTCTCGCCCAGGGGTTGGCGGGTGCTGTGCATGTCGCAAACGCTCAGCACGCGCGCGCCGAGGCGGTAGGCCGCGGATTCGAAACTCAGCCGCGTTCGCGTACTGGGCTGGCAAAACAGGGTGAAAACGATTTTTCCGGCCAGCGCATTTCCAAATTCCCCGGGAAACCGCCGAATGTCGTCGACATCGGAAAACAGCGTCTCGATTTCGCTGCGCGAAAGGTCTTCGATGGATATCAGGTTTTTTGAGGCCATGCGCCATCAATCATTGCAGCCGACAAATACAAGGCGCTATCGGTGCGCCAGTGCGCACCGATAGCAGCTTGCTCCTCCCCTCCCGGCTTTTATTCAAGTCTCTGGAGTTTTTGCACGGGATGAATATTGACGGCATTCAATCCATAAGTGAAGATTTGCCGTCTTATACAAAACATAAGCTAAGCCTATGGAACGTACCTTGGATCTCGATCAATTACGGACCTTCGCGCTGGTGCTGGAATTGGGGAGTTTTTCTGCTGCGGCGCAACGGCTGGGGGTGACCCAGCCCGCGGTGAGCCTGCAGGTGAGAAATCTGGAGCGCCGGCTGTCGGTGCGCCTCATCGAGCGCGTGGGCCGCCGCGTGGGCCCGACCTCCGCTGGCGCGGATCTGCTGGCCCATGTGCCGCATGTGACGGCCGCCGTGGCCAATGCCGTGAGCGCCGCCACCTTCCACTCGGCCGGGGTGACGGGGCGCGTGCGGCTGGGCACGGGCCTGACCTCGTGCCTGTACCTGCTGCCGCCCATCCTGCAGGACCTGCGCAAGCGCTTTCCATCGCTGAGCATCCTCGTGAGCACGGGCAACACGGAGGACTACGTGCGCCGCATCGAGGACAACTCGATCGATGCCGCCATCGTGACGCTGCCCATTGTCTCGCGTGCGGTCGCCGTGGTCCCCATCCTGGAGGACGAGCTCATGGCCATCTGCCGCCGAGGCACCTGCCACTGGCCGCGGGCGGTCACCGCGCAGATGATGAACCAGCACCCGCTGGTGAAGTTCGAGACGGGCAGCAGCACGCGCGGGATCGTGGACGACTGGCTGAGCGCCGGCGGCACCCTGCCCACGCCCGCCCCCGTCATGGAGTTCGACAGCGTGGAGGCCATCAAGGCGATGGTGGCGGCCGGCCTGGGCTGCGGCATCCTGCCGCGCATGGCGCTGTCGGGCCACAGCCGCCGCCATGAAGACCTCGAACTGCGGCCGCTGGACCCGCCCCTGTACCGCACCCAGGCCCTCATCACCCGCCACGACAAGCCCATGAACCGGGGGCTTCAGAAGGTGATCGAGGCCATCGTCGAGGGCGGAAGGGCCGCGGCGCGGCCCGGTCCCTGAGGCGTCACCCGGGCCCGGCTTCGGGGGCCACCGGGGCGGGCCGCGCGGTATCCTGCGGGCCGTGAATTACGCGCAGCTCCTCCTTCCCGACTTTGCCCTCATCCTGTGCGGTTACCTGGTCTGCCGCTACACGGCCCTCAACCGCACCGTGTGGCAGCCGGTGGAAAGCCTGGTGTACTACCTGCTCTTTCCCATCCTGCTGTTCCAGTCCATCGTCAAAAGCCCGATCCAGATCGGCGAGGCCTCGGGGCTGATCGGTGCCGGCGTGGCAACGGGCCTGGTCGGCATCGCGCTGGCCTACAGCCTGCCGCGGCTGCCCGGCCTGCGTGGCCGCATCGACCCGCGCGACCACGCGGCCAGCGCCCAGGTGGCGTTCCGCTTCAATTCCTTCATGGGCCTGGCGCTGGCGGAACGGCTGGCGGGCCCGCAGGGCCTGCTGCTCATCGCCGTGCTGATCGGCGTGTGCGTGCCGCTGTTCAACGTGGCCGCGGTGTGGCCCATGGCGCGCGCGGGCCAGCACGGTTTTTTCAAGGAGCTGCTGCGCAATCCATTGATCGTGGCCACCGGATCGGGGCTGGCCGCCAACCTGCTGGGCTTTCACATTCCCGTGTGGATGGAGCCCACGGTGAGCCGCATCAGCGCGGCGTCGCTCGCGCTCGGGCTCATGGCGGCCGGCGCGGGCATGCAGTTCGGCCTGCTCACGCGCGGCAAGCTGCTGTCGGCATCGGTGCTGGCGATCCGCCACCTGGTGCAGCCGGTGATCGCGTTCGGCATGGCGCGGCTGCTGCGGCTGGACGGGGTGCAGACCACGGTGCTGATGGCCTTTTCCGCCCTGCCCACCGCGTCCACCTGCTACGTGCTGGCGGCCCGCATGGGCTACAACGGGCCCTACGTGGCCGGGCTGGTGACGCTGTCCACCGTGCTGGGGGTGGTTAGCCTGCCCTTCGCGCTCGCCGTGCTGCGCTGACAAACCCATGCGGCCCACGGGCCGCTCACCACACGCCGGCCCAGTGCAGGAGCGCCGCCATCGCCGGCATGAGCAGCGCCGTGGCGATGCCGTTGAGCGCCATGGCCAGCGCGGCG
>NZ_BAAJYS010000108.1:0-11966 GCF_057543315.1 Acidovorax sp. KPB24-07 | reverse complement strand
AAGCCTGCGGGCACGCAGGCCGGCAGGCTTTGGCAGGTTCGGCCCCGGGCGCCAGGGCGGCGGCCGGAACGGTAGAACCTGAAAAAGAAGCGAAGGGAAGCGCCCTATCTCACTTCTTGTAGTTGGCCAGGCCCTCCACGATTTCCTGGTGGGCGGCCTCGATGCCTTCCCAGCCCAGCACCTTGACCCACTTGCCTTCTTCCAGGTCCTTGTAGTGCTCGAAGAAGTGGCTGATGGCCTTCAGGCGCATCGGGTTCACGTCGTCCACGGTCTTCCAGTTTTCGTACATCTTGAGGACCTTGGTGGTGGGCACGGCCAGCACCTTGCCATCGACGCCCGCTTCGTCTTCCATCTTCAGGATGCCGAGCGCGCGGCAGGGCACGACCACGCCGGGCAGCAGCGGATAGGGGGTGATCACCAGCACGTCCACCGGGTCGCCGTCGCCGCTAAGCGTTTGCGGCACGTAGCCGTAGTTGGAGGGGTAGTACATGGCCGTGGTCATGAAACGGTCCACGAAGATGGCGCCCGATTCCTTGTCCACCTCGTACTTGATGGGGTCCGAGTCCATGGGGATTTCGATGACCACATTGAAGGTTTCAGGGGTGTTCTTGCCGGGGGTGACGTTGTTGAGGGACATGGATCTCTGAAGGTTGAGGAGGTGATGGGCTCCGGCGGCCGCGGGGCCAGCCCGCGCCGGGCCGGGGGTGGCGCGATTTTAGGCGCACGCCCGGCCGCGCTTGCCCGCGCGGGCCCTTGGCAGTAAATTGGCTGCGTTGGCCAATCGTCTCCGCCTGCTCGCGCGCAGGCCCCGGGGCACGAGGAAGCAACGCAGCGGAAGCACCACCGATGCGTTGTGTTTCCTTTCCGTGCAATCGACACCCCAAGGAGAAAGAGCATGGCGAACCCGGCAGCGTTGAACCCTCCCCTGATACTGGCCCTGATCTGCGGATTGATCGCGGTGGCCTACGGCCTCTGGGCCCGCCGCTGGATCCTTTCCAAGGACCCGGGCAACCCCCGCATGCAGGAGATCGCCGGCGCCATCCAGGCCGGCGCGGCCGCCTACCTGGCGCGCCAGTACCGCACCATCGCCATCGTGGGCGTGGTGCTGGCCGTGCTCATCGGCCTGTTCCTCGATGCCATGACGGCCGGGGGCTTCGTGGCCGGCGCGGTGCTGTCGGGCGCCTGCGGCTTCATCGGCATGAACGTGTCGGTGCGCGCCAACGTGCGCACCGCCCAGGCCGCCACGCAGGGCATGGGCCCGGCGCTGGACGTGGCCTTTCGCGGCGGCGCCATCACCGGCATGCTGGTGGTGGGCCTGGGGCTTTTGGGCGTGACCGGCTTTTGCTGGCTGCTGGTGGGACGCGGGCAGTTCACGCCCACGGCCGATCTGGCGGCGCTGCTCAACCCGCTGATCGGCTTTGCCTTCGGCTCCTCGCTGATCTCGATCTTCGCGCGGCTGGGCGGCGGCATCTTCACCAAGGGCGCGGACGTGGGGGCCGACCTGGTGGGCAAGGTGGAGGCCGGCATTCCCGAGGACGACCCGCGCAACCCCGCCGTGATCGCCGACAACGTGGGCGACAACGTGGGCGACTGCGCCGGCATGGCCGCCGACCTGTTCGAGACCTACGCCGTCACGCTGATCGCCACCATGGTGCTGGGCGCCCTCATGGTGACGGCCGCGCCGGTGGCCGCGGTGACCTACCCGCTGGCGCTGGGAGCGGTGTCCATCCTCGCGTCCATCGTGGGCTGCTTTTTCGTCAAGGCCTCGCCCGGCATGAAGAACGTGATGCCGGCCCTGTACAAGGGCCTGGCGATCGCGGGCGTGATCTCGCTGGTGGCCTTCTGGTTCGTCACCGCCTGGCTGGTGCCGGACAACGCCATCGCGGCCAGCGGCAGCCAGATGCGGCTCTTCGGCGCCTGCGCGACGGGCCTGGTGCTCACGGCCGCGCTGGTGTGGATCACCGAGTTCTACACCGGCACGCAGTATTCGCCCGTGCAGCACATCGCACAGGCCTCCACCACGGGGCACGGCACCAACATCATCGCGGGGCTGGGTGTGTCGATGCGCTCGACCGCCTGGCCGGTGCTGTGCGTGTGCCTGGCCATCCTGGTGTCGTATGCGCTCGCGGGCCTGTACGGGGTGGCGGTGGCGGCCACGGCCATGCTCAGCATGGCGGGCATCGTGGTGGCGCTGGATGCCTACGGCCCCATCACCGACAACGCCGGCGGCATCGCCGAGATGGCCGAAATGCCCGCCAGCGTGCGCGAGATCACCGACCCGCTGGACGCCGTGGGCAATACCACCAAGGCCGTCACCAAGGGCTACGCCATCGGCTCGGCAGGGCTGGCAGCGCTGGTGCTGTTCGCCGACTACACGCACAAGCTCTCGGCCTATGGCCAGGCCATCCGCTTCGACCTGTCGGACCCGATGGTGATCGTGGGCCTGTTCATCGGCGGGCTCATCCCCTACCTGTTCGGCGCCATGGCGATGGAGGCCGTGGGCCGCGCGGCGGGCGCGGTGGTGGTCGAGGTGCGCCGCCAATTCCAGACCATCCCCGGCATCATGGACGGCACGGGCAAGCCCGAGTATGGCAAGGCCGTGGACATGCTGACCACCGCCGCCATCAAGGAGATGGTGGTCCCCAGCCTGCTGCCGGTGGTGGTGCCCATCGCCGTGGGCCTGCTGCTGGGACCGAAGGCGCTGGGCGGGCTGCTGATGGGCACCATCGTGACCGGCCTGTTCGTGGCGATCAGCATGTGCACCGGCGGCGGCGCCTGGGACAACGCCAAGAAATACATCGAGGACGGCCACCACGGCGGCAAGGGCAGCGAGGCGCACAAGGCCGCCGTCACCGGCGACACCGTGGGCGACCCCTACAAGGACACGGCCGGCCCGGCGGTGAACCCGCTCATCAAGATCATCAACATCGTGGCGCTGCTGATCGTGCCGCTGGTGGTGCGGTTTCACGGGGGGTGAGCCCGCCCCGGCACGGGCAATGGCGACAAGGCCAATCAACGAACCGCGAGGAGATCTAGGCAATGACGAACATCCGCAGCGCCTTGTGGATGTTCAGTTTGGGGCTTGAAGCGAACGCACAGCTTGCGAGGCAGGGAACCTACATGGGCTTCACTTAATACCGCTGTGTAGTAGACCTGTGGCGCATTCGCAGCGCATTGGCGCCATACGCGGCATCCGGATTGAAGACCGCCAAGGGCATGTCCCCAGCCAGACGATTTCCCGAATCGGATTACCTGACATCCGATCAGCTTCAGCAAGCCGTGCAATTGGCCCTTATTTAATACTTCCAGAATGGCGTAACATTTTCCGGCGTGGAAGCAAGTGCAATCTTCATCAAATCATAAATCTCAGGCACCCCTTTTATATAAAACCAATTGATTTGACCAAAATGATCAATATCCACTCTAAATCTAGCATCCCCATGATCAATTAGATAACTTACCTCTTCGACAAGCGGGGCCTCTTTTAGCTGCTCAGCAGACAGTCGGGGATAGGGAAATGCCATAAATGAAAAATCGGTCGGTTCACCAGCAATTTTTTGCGCAGGCACGATGACACGTCGCAACTGACTAGCAACATTTTCCCCACCCTTTTCCAACAGGTTTCCCTCAAGCCTTGGCGCCCAGAGAGCAAGAACATCAACGAGCTTAACTTCTGCCATTTTTTAACTCCCTTTTATGACCCGCTTTGTACATCAGCGCGCTACCTAAGGCACAGTAGAAGTTTGTGTTGCAGGTTGGATCGGTGTTGCAGCAAGCGCACTAAACAGTTCGTCCGCAGAGGCTAAAAACAGAAGCCCCCCGGACCCCACATCTTTAGCAGCTGGCAGGGATTGCTGGTGGCTTACTTGAGGAAATTACTACCCAAGCAATGGCACCAGGGAAGCAATGACAAAAAACAGCGGAACCAAGGCACAGAGAACAACAAAAACTTTCTCTGTCACTCCTACCCTCGGAAAGATTTTTATTGCCACCATAAAAATCACTACAGCCACCCCCTGCATGGCAACCAATTCAACGAGAGTACCTCCATGGAGGTAATTTCCGAAATTAGTGAGAGACAAAACAAGAGGGAAAGCGACAACTGCCCCATAGTAGGCCATCTTGATAATTTGATTGAAGGCCATATTCACTCCCTGCAATTTTAGCCACCACTCAACCCGATGGAATCAGACTGCGCATATCTTTCCAACCCTGGGACGCTCCCGATTCCAATTCTGGAAAGAGTAGCGTCGATGCGACTAAAACAGTCAAGATGAATACACGCAAGAGGGCGTAACGTCAAATATCCAGCGGCTAAAAAATAAGCCGCCCGCCCCTCCAAAGCCTTAGCAGCTGGCAGGGGGTTGCGGGTGGCCTTTTTTAGATTAAAAAAAAGAAACGGGCTACTGGCGCTTATGGGCATTAGATAGAGTGTTATTTATTTTGAAGCAATCCATTCTGATAATCGGATCCACAAAGGTTGGGTTTGGCTTCAGCTGGATGCACGATGCAACTCCACGTCACCTTACCTTGATCAAGCATAGGCTCTTGCAAAACAATCACCGCAAACTTGGTGCTTTGAATCATGATGGCCCCCCCTGCTGTGACCCAACCAAAGTCGAATTTCATCGGGGCCAAGCCGGACGGTGGCGGCAAGTGCAACGGACCGGCCTGTGGCACAGGTTTTCCAGGGGATGCTATTAACGCTTTAGCAATTTCAATCTTCAATGGCGAAGAATGACCAACAACCAAACCAACGTAATGGCGCGGCGTGACTTCAGCCACAGGACTGCAAGCTGCAACAAATGCAGCCATCAAAACCGTAGCCCTCATTCTCATCGTGTGCATGAGCATCCTGAATCTCCGTTTTGAAGTGCTTTGTTGTACTGGTCAAGCAGTTGACGCGTAATCATGGCCTCAGCCTTTACATCCAATTGGCGATGCAAAACCCCAAGTGGATTACCCATCCTGACTCTTGTTATTAACTTTCCGCCAATGCCTTGATTGACATGCAGCATCTCATGCGCCAAGGTTTGCAGGAACTCACTTCGAATCATGTCCATTACAGGTGTTCTGCTGTCCCCGTACAAGTTCGAATTCAAGGTGATGTTATTGCGCCAATCAGTCATGCCTTCCCCATTCTCCCCCATGTTGTCCATAGTGATTGACCTCGCTAATTTTTCGAATTCTCCGGGGTTGGCGCATCGAAGTGTTTCCACCGCTTTTCTGATCTCCTCATCCGTGGCCAACCCCAGCCTATCGGTGTGGGAGAGCGGATTGCCGCCTACATAGCTGTACGTGTTCCACCCACCTGCAAGACCAATCGGATCACTTTGCGCATATCTCCCCAACCCCGGAACGTAATCCCGATTCCAATTCTGGTGAATCCCCGACTCCACGTCATAGTACTGACCTGGAAAGCGCAGATTGAATACAAAGTCCGTCTGACCCGCAGGACTGCTCTCAGCTGCCGTGGTGCCGAACGGCTCGCTCATCCAACGCCAGCGCACCGTATTGGCACGATCAACCACCACCCGCGGAGTATTCAAATGGTCTGCATGGATGTAGTAGACCTGTGGCGCATTCGAAGCCGCATTGGCGCCATACGCGGAATCCGGAGTGAAGACCGCCAAGGGCATGTCTCCCAGCCAGACGATTTCCCGGATCGGATTGCCTGACGCGTCGTATTCGCCCAGTAGATGGCCTTCGGCGTCGTACACAAAAATCGTTGTACCACCGGCCAGCCCCGTGCTCTTTCGCACCCGCAAGCCATTGTTGTCGTAGGTGTAGCTGGTGGAGCCCTGCGCATTGGTTGCCCGAACCAGCCTGCCTTTCAAGTCGTATTGCAGCGCGAAGTTGCCATCCGACGTGGTGTTGCCCGCTGCGTCATAGGTCAGCGTGATCGCTGGCTTATCGATGGAAGCCAACTGGTTGCTTTTGGGCTTGAGGTTGTACCAGCTCGATACGCCGTTGTCCGAGGCCACGTTGATGCGGTTGCCTGTACCGTCATACATGTAGGTCCAGGTTCCTTGGGCGGTGCTCACCTGTGTCAGTCTGCCCGATGCGTTGTAGCTGAACTGCTGATCCAGCGAGGGGGCCGATGAGCCGCTCGTTGCACCTGACACTGCACGGTAGTGGGTGTAGCCCGTGATACGGCCTGCCCCGTCGTAAGACACGTCACGCAGATACTCGCCCAGCGGATAGCGTATCAACCGGCCATGGGTGTCCATGACCCTGCTGTGCGCCAACGAGCCGCTGGTCATCGCCCAGTTCCAACTTTGCGGTGCACCGAAAGGTGCGTATCGCAACCCGGTGATCAAGGAGATGGGCGTGCTGGAAGCATCTTTGCCGAGACCCAGGGTAACGGGCAAACCACCGCCATACCCAATACTCAGTTTGCGACCCGAAGGGTAGGTCATGCCGATCACGTTGCCCGCAGCGTCGTATTCGTAAAGCGTGGATAAGACAACGGCCTTCTGGTTGGCAGTCGAGTTCGGATGGAGCGTTTGCTGGGCCTTGGTCACACGCCCTTGGGCGTTGTAGGCATAGGTGGTCGTCCCTTCAGGGAAACTGATCGTGGTCAACCGACCGATACCGTTGGAGAAATCGCCACCCGTCTGGTCATAAATCCATGTGTAGCTTTGGCTTTGCTGCCCAGCCTGGCTGAAAGTGCTGCCGGTCAGGCGGTTGATGGCATCGTAGGTATGGGTGGCAAGCACGCCACGGCTGTCTTTGCTGGTCAGCAGGTTGCCCGCAGGGTCGTAACTCAGTTCGGTGCTACCGGTATCTGGGCTGCGCTGCTGTTTGACCTGCCCCAATCCGTCGCGGTCATACTGTGTCGTCAGGCCTATCGGGTCGAATACAGCGCTGACTTGGTTGCTGCTGTCGTAGCTGATGACGGTGCTGTTGCCGGATGGATCGAGAACTTTCTTGGTCCGCCCCAATGCATCGTATTCATTACTGGTTGCCAAAGCCAAGTCTGGGCTATCGGGTGCCTGAGTCACCACCGTCGGATGACCTTGAGCGTCATAAGCCAAGCTCACCACGGGTGTGGGCGAAACAGGCGGGCTGGGCAATGCCATCGGTGCACCCGCCACGGTGAAAGACAACGCATTGGAGTTGCTGGCAGAGACCGCTGCACTACCAGCATAGCTGGCGCTCAGGTGATGGGCGCCAGCCACGGCAAAGCTGGTTTTCAGCGTCGCAACACCGGCATTCAAGTTGGCCGTGCCCAAGGAGGCAGAGCCGTCCTTGAATGTGACGGTCCCTGTGGCCGTGGATGGGCTGATAGTGGCCCGCAGGGTGACGGCCTCGTTGGCGACGCTGCTCGAAGGGGCGGCGCCCAATGCCAGCGTGCTGGCAGTGGCGGTTGCCTTGACCGTCAGTTGCTTTGCCGAAGAGGTGCTGGCAGCGTAGGTGCTATTGCCTGCATATACGGCTGTGAGACTCTGCGTGCCCACCGTAGCGAACGTTGTAGCCAGGCTGGCCACGCCTGTGCTGTTCAGGGTGGCATTACCCAAGTTCGTGGTTCCCGCCATGAAACGAACCGTGCCCTTTGCGGCACTCGGTTTGATGGTTGCCGTGAGTGTGGTGGATTGCCCCACAGAGACGGTGGACGACGCGAGCGTTAAATCGCTCGTGGTTTTGGTCAAGGCCTGAGCCTGGGTAAACCATGGAACAAGGCACCAGCAGAGGATGAAAAAAAAGACGGCGCAAGAATGACCGCACAGGGGCTTTAAAAAGAGCGGCTGTATCCATCGAGGCCGGCTGAATCAATGCAAACATGTTGGGCGTCTCTTATTCCAAGCCGGTGGTCTTTTGCAAGCGGCCCACAGCGTCGTACATACGGGTGATATGGCGGCTGAGAACGCCGGCAGGATCTTTGGTTTGCTGAGCGACACGGTTACCTGCGTTGTCCAGCGTGTAATCGATTCGGTTGCCCAGGTTGTCAGTAACGGCGGTCAAACGGTGGGCAGCGTCGTATTCAAAGCCAATCCAATTAGCATCGGGACGCGTGGCCCGCGTCAACTGACCTACGGCATCGTATGCATAAGTGGTTGCCTGACCCGCAACCGAAGTGCTCAACAGGCGCTGGCGCGCATCGTAGGTATTGGCAGTGACAACACCATTCGGATCGGTAATCTGGGTGATCTGGCCTGCGCCGCTGTAGCTGTACAGGGTGACATGGCCCAATGGGTTGGTGACCTTGGTGGTGTTCCCCGCAATGTCGTAGCCGTAGGTCCATACTTTGCCGCGCGTGTCGGTCATGCTTGCCACCAAGCCTTGATCGTTGTATGTCCAACGAACGGTCCGGCTCTCGTTGCTCGCAGCGTCGGTGATGGTTTCGCTGAGCTTGTTGCCCAACGGGTCGTAGGTGTATGCGGTGGTGCGGCCCGCCTCCGTGATCATGACCGGCAGATGCAGCGCTGGGTGCCACTGAGTTTGCGTGGTTTGTGCCAAAGGGGTGCTGGCTGCGCGGGTGCTTTTAAGCAGCAAACGGCGTGAAACATCCCATTCAAAGGTGGTTTTGTTACCAAGGAAGTCTGTTTCCAGAATGGGCAGATTCAAACCATCGGCAAAACTGCGGCTGGCGACGGTAGCGCCTTCAAAGGGACCGCTCGCGCCTAGGGTGCGCACCGTGCCGTCGCCACCTTGGTAGTTCCAGGTTTGCACATTGCCACGCGGATCGGTGGTTTGAACGCTGCTTTGGTACAGGGCCCCATCGACACTGCCAGTGGTCAGGCTGCCCTTATCCGCACTATTACCTTCGGGGTATGTGACGCTATAGCTGAGTACACCCCCTGCGTGGCTGGTGGATGTGGCACGGCCGTCAGCGTCATAACTGAAGGTCGCATAGCGCCGTCCGCTCTCATCGTTGATGCCGGTCAGCAAATCAGGATATTGAGCATTCTCATATAGATAGGATTTGCTTCGGCTGTCTGGATAAAGCACGCCAAGGGGACGACCCGTGCCATGCAAGGTATATGCGATGGTCTGGCCATTAGGGGCCGTAACGCTTGCAAGATGGCCTTGAGTGTCATAGAAGAATTGCAGCTTGCGACCAAAGGCATTGGTCACCTGGTTCAACGCACCGCCTGCATAACTGAGTGTCATGACCCACCCGTTGCGCCGCCCTATTTTGACGAGTACGTTATTACCATCGAATTGCCAATATGCATCGTCCTCCAGGCGAGTGATCCGCCATCCATCCGTATTTTGCTCCAAGCGGTATTCCCCGCTGTCGTTGACCCAGGGATCCGTTTTGGTATTTCGTGTGAACAGGGCCAATGTCCCGTTGCCGAATTGCGCATTGCGTTGGAAATCGCCGCCTACCAGCTGAGCAGAATAATTGTGTGACCAATAGCCTCCCCAACCTACGGGGACCTGGCTACCGCTGCTGCGATAAGTGCGGACAAGGCTTAAAGGGTGAGCGCTCTGGTCCTGCCAATCGGTTTCAACTTGAATTTTGGCGCCAGACACAGGGGCAACAGGATTGCCAAGCAACATCCCTGGATCCGCTCTGCAGATGGGAACATCTGTGACATTGATATCCATTTCTGTACTAACGTTATTGCAATCTCTGCAGATTGCTGTCAGGCGGGCAACCATCGGGCGGCGCGGGGGAATATAAGTAAATTCAAACCTCCCATTAATATCAGTTTTTCCACTGATCGATAAACCTCCAGGAACAGAAACTGTAACAAGCCAATTCTTGCCCGGCTCACCATTGGCTTTTACTGTTGCAGCCATTGATAATGATGGCCCCGCAGGCAAGACTTTTGTGGCCGCCGGACCATCAATACTGATGCTGAAGCTGCTTATACAAACTTGATATTCAGGCGAATAAACTGGGCTTCCTGGAGGGCAAACGCATGAGGCGTTATCTTCGCTGGGCATAAGGTGTGCAAAAGGCCCGTTGGGATACCACCCATAAGGACAAGATGCGGCGATCTCTTGTTCGCTTGCATATAGGTGCCCAGTACCATAAAATATGCATACCTTTTGATATGAAAAGCTACCGGGCAATAATTCATACGATTTATACCACCCTGGCCTCCACGCATTGGCATCAATGATCGACTGCTCACAAGCTTCGCCTGGCGTTGCGTGAAAGCCGGGAGGCCCCCAAAGAGGAGCCGGGGGAGCAGCTGCAACACACAGCGGCGAGAACAAGAAAAGAACCGTCAGGAGCAGGTACCGCCGGACATTTTTCAATCGCAAATTAAAAATCAGGACCAGCTTTTCAAGAAATCTCATTATGTTTCCAGCGAATTTCAAAAAATCTTTTTCAGATCGATAGCGCAGTCACGGCAAGCGCTTCAATGTCAGAGGTAAAGGCAAAAATGGGGAGCCCCTCAATGCCCCACTTGCTTTCATCAGAGCGTGTTCCTGGCGCAACTCCACTAGGGAACCGCAGGGTTGATCAAATTCACGGAGTGGGTGCTGTCGGCAATTTTTATTGATGGGCCAGAGACCCTCAAGATCAAAAATTTGCACCAACACGCGTTGTCGCAATTTTAACTACAAAACAATAATTCTATTGCTTCAAAGTCAAGTCAACCACGAAGTGGCCGGCAGACGCTGGACGAGCGCGTGCTGATCTCGGTCGCCGCAGGTATCGGCAGCGCCTACTGGATCGTCCAGCATGCGCCCGAAGCGAGCGTGAGGCTTGCCGAACGCGGGAAACGCCGCATGGGTTCTGCCTGCAACCCAGCGGTGTTTTGGCTTTCGGCTGTGGTGTGATTCCCTTTATTGCCCGTTCACCAGCAGGCGCGTCGCCTCCGACGTCTTGACGCCGTTGGCATTGGCCGTGCGCACGACCAGACCCTTGTACCGGCCCGAGGCGACCAGCCAGGTGTAGCTGACGTTGGCCGTCGTCGCGCCGCCGGTCACCTCGATCTTGACCTTGCAGGCGGGAAACGTCCCGGCCAGCACGCTGACCGACTCTGTCGAATAGGTGGTGATGCTGGTCTGCGCCAGCGCGGGCTGCGTGGTCCCGCCGCTTTCCGTCGTGGTGGAATAACTGGCCGCGTAGGCCGTGTCCAAGGCAGGGTTCAGCGGTGCACCCGTATAGGCGTAGGGCGTGAAATAGCTGCTGGCCGTGGTGGTCGTGCCCTGAAAGAGATTGGAGACAGTCAAACCGTAGGTCTGCCGCACGTCACCGACAACGCTCGAATAATTGTTTTCGGTCGTGGTCATGACGCTGCCGCCGAAGGGTCCATTAACGGCGGCGTTGCTGTAAGTGGTGGTATTGACCTGGTTCACCAGGAACAGCCCGGTCCTGCCGCGAAAGCTCGCGCCATTCGACGTGGCGAATTTGCGTTGCTGGGTGGAAATGACCGTGGTGCCGTCGGTGTAATACACGTTGGCGTCGATCTGGGCGGTATTGCCAGCCTCCGTGAGGACATGGCCGTCCTCGCCGCAATCTCTGGCGACGGTCGAAGGGGTGGTGGGCGTTACGGGTGCCGTATCGCCTGGGGCGGGCGTCACGGGGGTGGTGCCACCCGTGGTGCCGGTGCTGCTGTCGCCACCCCCTCCGCCTCCGCAGGCCGATAAAACGCACAGGGCGATGACCCCGAATACCTTGGTGGTGGTTTTGGAAATTCCGAAAGAGCCAGAGATGTTGGAAAGATTTTTGGTTTCTGGACGATTCATGGTTGCGCGCAGGTTTTGGAAAGGCCCGTAGCCTATGCGAGGCGCAACCAATGACTGAAGCAATTTCACTCAGTTACATCTGCATGCCATTCAGCGCAACAAAACCCACACGCCATTGAAATCAATTGGCAATTTCTCTAAAAATGCATTAGTGCTTCTATTTTTTACTTGGCATGGCGTATGCCCACCGAATAGATCGCAACTTTTTATAAAAAGGAAACCAAACGGCGCGTCAGGCAGCCGTGCCTTGCCCGTGCGGGCGCAACCGCACCGGGCCCGAGCGCGCCTCGATGGCCGCCTGCACCTCGCGC
>NZ_BAAJYS010000107.1:0-12083 GCF_057543315.1 Acidovorax sp. KPB24-07 | reverse complement strand
GGGGCTGCAAGGTGGCGGGGAGGGGGGAGGGCGAAGGCATGGCGGTGGCAGGGAAAGGCGTGGCCGGAAAGTAGGGGGACGCGCGATCAAGGCCTGGGCCGCCCGCGGGGGCGTCCCCAGGCCCTCAGCGCTTGGCGAACTCGATGATGGCCCGGTAGAAGCGGTCGGAGCCGTCCTTGGTGTTGTCCGGGCCCAGCTCCATGCGGTTCACGCCGTTTTCGGCGCTGCCCTTGAACCGGTTCGGAATGACGGAAAAGTAGTATGGGCTGATGAACCGCGCGCCGCCGGCGTAGTGCGACTGCATGGCCGCCAGGTGGGCGCCGTCGCGCTTCCACTGCTGCGGATTGAATTCCGGCACGCCGTAGTCGGCGATCTTGCGTTCGGCCAGGAACCCCCGCACCCAGTCGCTGTCGGTGGCGCCGCCATACAGGTTGATGCCGTGCTTCCAGGGCAGCGAGCCGTGCAGGGTCTGGTCCGCCGCGAAGAGCTGCGGGTTCCAGGAGGAGTTCACGTTGGGCACGATCTGGTGGGAGTACAGCTTGTCGGCCGGCAACCCTTCGCTCGAGGCGATGCGGTGGAACTCGCCCAGCAGCCGCGCCACCTGCTGCTCGCGGTAACGGTTCCAGTCCCGCGCCAGCGGATTGAACAGCACGCCCTGCTGCGGCTTGGGCAGGTCGAGCCACGAGCGCACGCCGGGCAACTCGCTCGCGGCTTTCATGCCGAAGACCTCCGGCGGGCGGCGGTTGGGCGGTGCCACGCGGCGGTCGCGCGGCATCACCGTGAATTCGGTCTGCGCCACCTCGAAGCGCGCTCCGCCCACGCGCGCCACGATCTGCGCCATGTGCTTGCCGGGGCGCAGGGCGCTGAAGTCCACGTCGGTGCGAAAGCCCACGTTCGGCGTGGTGACCTCGTCCAGCGCGCGGTACACGTCCAGCCGGTTGTAGCCGCGCGCCACCGGGCCGATGTAGCGCGCATCCAGGTACAGGTCGAGGCCGGTCACGCGGCCTGCGGGGTCCCACAGCCAGCCGGAGAGCGGCAGGGTGCCGTCGGCAAAGGCGTCGTAGTGCTCGCCCAGGCTGCTGGCCGGCTCGCGGCTCACATCGTGCGACGGGGCGGGAACGGTGTTGAACGCGGCGTAGGCCGTCCCGGCCTGCCGGTTCAGCGCCGCGATGCTGCCGTACTGCCTGGCCAGGTAGGCCTGGAAGCCCGCCACCGAGGCCGGGCTGTAGTCGGTGGTGCGGATGTTCTGGTACTCGCCCATGCCGTGTTCGAAATCGGGGAACAGGTGGTGCAGTTCGCCCGCGAGCGTGATGGCGACGATGCGCTGCTGCTGCTCCGCAGGCAGGGCCTTGATGCGCCGGGCCACGTAGCGCAGGGCCTCGTAGCGGTAGCGGTTGACCGGAATGCTCGCATCCGTCTCCAGCGTGTAGGGCGCGATGCGGTAGCCGAAGTAGCCCAGTTCCAGCGGCTTGCCCCCGGGCAGTTGCATGAGGTTGCGCGGGTCTTTCTCCAGCTCGTCGGTCAGGGGGCCGGCGGAGTCGAAGTGGTCCCCGGCCAGGTACAGCACGACGGGGCGCTTCACATCGGCGACGAGCTGCAGGAATTCATCGACCCGCGCCGTGTCGATCTCCCAGCCCGTGGCGGTCCTGCGGTACAGCGCCAGCAGCTGGAGCGTGGACGTGAAGCCGATCTGCACCTGACCCCGCGGGCCGCCGGGCTCCAGTGTGTCGAGCAGGCGGTTGATCGCTGCCGCGCCCGTGCGCTTGCGCGCGCGGCACAGATCGATGGCGGCTTCGTAGGTCTTGATCCGCGGGTCGCTGGCGGCCTCGTCGCACACCATCGTGCCGACGATGGTCGGGGCGACGATGAACGGCGCGCGCGCCGGGCGGGGGGCGGTGTCCGCGTGCGCAGCGGCTCCCAGCAGGGACAGTGCCGCCGCCAGAATCCGGTGAGCGTTGAAAAAGCGCATGGCAGAGTGTCCGTCAAGGAAAAGAACTGCAAGGCCATGTCCGGCCGTGCAGAAGGGCCCCGGTGGGGGCTGGGAAAAAGCGGAGCCTCAGGGTGGGCTGAGCGCTTTTTCCCGGTAGAAACGTCCTTCGCTGGCCTCGTACAAACCCAGCTCGCCGAACTGCATGCGCGTGCCCGGCTTGCAGTGGAACTCCATCGTCAGGCGCCCTGGCGGGCCGGGCATCACCAGCGGCATCGTGCCCCAGGTGATGTCCTGTCCGGCCTTCAGTCCGTCCAGGCGCACGAGGCTGGCGCGTGCGGCACCGTCGGGCCGGGTGTAGCCCACCCACAGGCGCTGGCACTGGCCTTCCAGGCGCTCCAGCGGCAGCCGCAGGATGGAGATGCCATCCATCTTGAAGGCCTTCGCGCGCCACTCGACCAGGGCTTTCCCGGACGCCATGGGCACCTCGGCCGCGAACGGGTCGCCCTCCCACCCCTGGGTCTGGACCGTGCCAGGCTCGGCCATCTGCAGCAGCACGGGGTGCCCGAGGCTCAGGTCGGGCATGAGCGGCGCGCTGGCGCGCAGGTGGTAGTAGCCCAGCCCGATGCCCGCCACGATGGTGACCAGGGCGCCGCCCAGGGCCATGCCCCGGCGTGGCTGGCGCCACAGCATCGCCACGCCTTGTGCGGCCAGCAGCACGAACAGGATGTCGAGCGCGCTGATGCTGTAGCGCGGGTTGTAGAGCACCGGCACATGCACCGCGCACTGGTAGGCCGCGGCGCCGGTGGCCATCCACACCATCAGGTGCCGGCGCCCGCCCCACGCACCCAGGCACGCCAGGATCACCAGCACCACGCGCCAGGACCGGTCGTTCATGACATGGCGGTCCAGGTGCGCGCGGCTGAAGAACAGCACGGCACCGAGCTTTTGCACGTACATCTGCGCCAGCACCGGGAAGGGCGTTTCGCGCAGCATGGTCTTGGCCACGGCCATCAGGCGGCGGTCGCCCTCGATCGAAAGGTGCCCCTGTCCGTCCGTGATGGTGGACTCGTCATGGACCAGTCCGAAGTACGGCGGCTCGTAGCCGGACAGCACGGGGTTGCTGCCGAAGTACAGCGCCGCGCCTGTGCCCGTGGCGACAATGGGCCGGCCGAATTCCTCGTTCTGCCGCGCCATGTAGGCGCCCACCAGCGCGAGGGCGATCAGGTGCACCGCCGCGATGCGCACGGCCGCGCCTCGTTGCGCGCCCTGCAGCTTGCGCGATGCGGCGAAGAACGCCACCACGGCGAACGGCAGCCAGTACATGTAGGTCCCGCGGGTCAGGGTGGCCGCGGCGAGGGCCAGGCCCGCCAGGACCACGGCGCCGATCCGCCAGCGCGCTGCGCGCGTACCGGCCGTGGTGTCTACCGCATAGGTGGTGGCCCAGAGCCACACGGCAACCAGGAACACGAAGGGCGCTTCGCCCATGAGGACCGCCCCGGCCTCCACCAGCATGTGGGGCAGCACGAACAGCCAGGCCGCGGCGGCGGCGGCCACGCGGCCGCCGATCTTGCGTGCGGCATCGAACGTGAGCACCAGCGCCACGAGCGAGATCGCGAGATTCGCCGCCTTCACGGCCACCGGGTCCGCCCCCGAAAGCGCCATGTAGACGACCGCGCCGGGCGCCACCTTGAGCATCTTCGGATCGCTGAACAGCTGCGCTGCATCCTCCAGCAACTGGCGCGCCAGCGGCAGGTAGGTGTGCAGCGAGTCGAACGGGATTTCCACCCGCGTGAGCACTTCCACCGTGCGCGCCGCGTAGAAGATGAGGGGCACGACCAGTCCCCACAGCATCCAGTGCAGGGTGGCGCGCTCGGACGGTGCGAGGGTGTGGCTGTCGTTGGGAGCGATGTGGCCTGGGGAGACGCTCATGGCGCGGCCTTCCCGGCTGGATCGGCGGCGGCATCGAGGTCGTCCGGATGCAGGTAGGTGCTCAGGGGCTCGGTGGGCACGCTGCCCACGTCGTAGTGCAGGAACGCCACCAGGAACTGGATGCCGATGAGCACCGGCAGCGCCGCCAGCATCACGGTGCCGCTCGTGGCCGGATGGGTGCCGTAGGCGCTGTTGATCCAGTGCATCGCCCCGAACAGGCCCCCCGCCAGCAGCAAAAGCATGCCGAAGAGGCTGTAGATGGAGCCCACGTTGAAGTCGCGCACGAGGTAGCTGTACACGTAGCGCCGGGCCAGGCGCGAGGCGTGCTTTTTCAGGAATTCGGGCAGGACCTTGCCGATCTTGAGGTTCGATTCTTCGTCCGCGTACACGGCGTCCATGGGCACGTCGCGCACCACCGCCCGCAGCGTGTTCAAGCGGAACAGCATGTCGGTCTCGAAGAAATAGCGGCGCTCCAGCTTGTCCAGCGGAAGCTCGCGCAGCACGCTGGTGTGGATGGCGGTGTAGCCGTTCGTCGGGTCCATGATGGACCAGTAGCCGCAGCTGAGCTTGGTCATGAACGACAGCACGGCATTGCCGAACAGGCGCATCCCGGGCATGCCGCGCACCGATTCGGGCCGGAAGAAACGGTTGCCCTTGGTGTAGTCGGCCCGGCCGTCCTGGATGGGGCGCACGAACAGCGGCAGCAGGCGGGGGTTCATCTGGCCGTCGCCGTCGATCTTGACCACGATGTCGATGCCGTCCGCGACGGCCTGGCGGTAGGCCGTGACCACGGCCCCGCCCACGCCCTGGTTCTCGGGGTTGAACAGCACCTGCACGCGCGGGTCGGTGCAGTGCTGCTGGACGAAGGCGCCGCTGCCGTCGGGGCAGGCGTCGTCCACCGCGTAGATGCGGGACACGCTGGCCGGAATCGTGCGGATCACCTCCAGCACATGCTGGGTGACCTTGTAGCAGGGGATGGCGACCGCGACGCTCATGGTGTGCTTCGTCATGCCGAAGCCCTCCCCGCCACGGCAATGCCTGCCAGGATCAGCGCGCCCCCGATGAAGGTCTGCAGATGCAGCGGCTCTTCCAGGAACAGCCACCCCAGCGCCGGCACGATCAGGAAGGCCAGGCCCATGAACGGATAGGCCAGGTGCAGCGGTGCGCTGCGCAGCACCCAGATCCAAAGCAGCGTGGTCACGCCGTAGAGCGCCAGGGCCACGATGAGCCAGCCGTTGAAGATCCAGTCGGTCAGCACCGGCTGGGCCGGCAGCATCATGGCGGCCTTCTTGAACAGCAGTTGCCCGAGCGAGATGCCGAGCACGCACAACAGGGTCAGGGACGTGAGTAAAAGGGACATGGTGAGAAGGCTGGGGGCGTGTCATGCCGACACGGAGCGGGCCGGGCCGGGGCGGCGCAAGGCGAAAGCGGGAAGCAGGGCCAGGGGCAGGGTGAAAAACGGCAGGAGGTAACGGTATTCGCCCGCTGTGGACAGCAGGAAGATGGCCACCAGCTGCACGGCCATGGGCAACGCCACGATCAGCAGGGGCAGGTCGCGCCGGGCGATGCCCCGGCACAGGGCCCACGCCAGCAAAAGCATGCCGAGCCAAGGGGTCCACAGCAGCCACCGCCATGCATGGCTGGCCTTTTGCAGGGCGATGAAGCGGCGCTCCACGCCGCGCAGGTCGAACTGGCGAAAGACCGACACCCCCTGCGTGCGCTGCAGCACGTAGGTGGCGTAGGTCACGGAGGGAAAGCCGCCCTGCGCGAGCGCGGCGGCCAGGAAGACGTTGACCCGGCTGGCGATGAAGTCGGGCAGGTTCTGCCAGAGGTTGTAGGTGAGGAATTCACGCACCAGCGCCTTCTGGTCCGGCTGCGGCAGTCCTTGCACCTGCGGTCCCTCGGGGTGGAAGACGAGCATGTCCCAGTACGCCGGGTCTGCATAGGCCTGCAGTTGCGGCAGGGGGCGGTAGCGCCCGAGCATCTCGATCGTCGCAGGCGACACCTTGGGCCGGTCCAGCACCCAGGGATCGTTCATGTGGGGATACTGGTCCCACAGGCGGTTCATGGCCCGGGGCTTGAGAAAGTTCACGGTCTCGAAGACCACCATGGGATAGACGGCTTCCTGTGTCCTGGACGGATGCAGCTGGTGGCCCGCGAACATCGCCGCGCACACCGCACCGATGACCGCCGCCAGCGTCCAGCGGCTGCGGCGCTCCAGCACCAGCAGCACGGCGACCGCCGGCAGCAGAAAGACGATGCCGTTCGGCCGGGCGAAGGCCGCGAAGGGCAGCGCCACGGCCACCATGGCCAGCGAGGCCGCGCCCATCGTGCGCTGGCGGGCGGCCAGCCACAGCTCGAACAGCAGGCCGCAGGACGCCACGGCGAAGATGCCGTCCGGGTACAGCGTGCCCATGAAGTAAATCATGTGCGGCGCCAGGCACACCAGCACCAGCACCACCGCGAAGCTCTTTCTCAGGCCCTGCCGCCAGTACCACGCGAGCATGCGGGCGAAGATCAGCGCGCACAGGCACAGCAGCACCGCCACGGGCACCTCCACCCGCCGCGTGCCTTCGTAGAACAGGCGCACGAAGTAGTACCAGAAGACGGTCTTGCCGGAGCGGAAGTCGCCTGCGCGCTCCACCTCCAGCAGGATGGAGACCGAGTCTTCCCCCAGGATGCCCGGCCAGAAGGCCATCAGCCAGGTGCCGTACAGCGCCATCAGGGCGCTCCAGATCACCAGGAACGGGGTGGCTGCCCGCCAGCCATCCCGCGGGGCGCGGACCGCGCGGGCAATGGACGGAGATGGCAGCGTCGCTCCCACGGCCGGGCGATGGTCTGCGCTCAACCGGCGGCCTGCAGCGCCAGGCCGGCGTGCTCGCGCAACGGGTGGAAATGGATCTTGGGAAACCGCTCCTGGGCCAGGCGCACGTCGTAGGGCGAGGTGCACAGGTAGGCCAGCGTGTCGGCTGCGTCGTGCGCGAGCCGCAGCGGGTAGGCGTCAGTGAACGCCCGCAGGTCGGCCGGGCTGTCGGCGGTGATCCAGCGGGCGCCGGTGTACTGGCAGCCCTCCAGCCGCACGTCGGCGTCGTATTCGGTCTTGAGGCGGTGCTGCACCACTTCGAACTGCAACTGGCCCACCGCGCCCAGCAGCATGGCACCGCCGGCGTCGGGCTTGAAGACCTGGATCGCGCCCTCCTCACCGAGCTGGGCCAGGCCCTGCTGCAGCTGCTTGGTGCGCAGCGGGTTCTTCAGGATGACCGTCATGAACAGTTCGGGCGCGAAGAACGGCAGGCCGGTGAACTGCAGGCTGGCGCCGTCGGTGATGGTGTCGCCCAGTTGCACGCCGCCATGGGTGGTGAAGCCGATGATGTCGCCGGCATAGGCCTCTTCCACCGCCTCGCGGCGTTGCGACATGAAGGTCACCACGCTGGTGGGGCGCAGTTCCTTGGCGGTGCGCTGCACCTTGAGCTTCATGCCCGGCGTGTACCGGCCCGAGGCCACGCGCACGAAGGCGATGCGGTCGCGGTGGTTGGCGTCCATGTTGGCCTGCACCTTGAACACCACGCCCGAGAAATTCTGGTCTTCGGGCTGCACGGTTTTCTCGACCGGCTGCTTGTTCACCTGCAGGCTGCTCAGGCGGGGACGCGGCGAGGGGGCCAGGTCCACCAGCGCATCCAGCACTTCCATGACCCCGAAGTTGTTCACGCCGGAGCCGAAGAACACCGGCGTCTGCTTGCCGGCGAGGAAGGCCTCGTGGTCCCAGGTGGGCGAGGCGCCCACGGCGAGCTCCATGCTCTCGATGGCGGCGTCGAATTCGCTGCCGAAACGCGCGCGCAGGTTGGCGGCGTCCGACAGGGGAATGGTCTCGAAGTCCTGTGGGCGGCGCTCGCTGCCCGACTCGAACACCGTCATGGCCTGCGTGCGCAGGTTGATGATGCCGCCGAAACCCTTGCCCTGGCCCACGGGCCAGGTCATGGGCACGCAGGGCATGCCCAGCTCGCGCTCGACCTCGTCCAGGATGTCCAGCGGTTCGCGCACTTCGCGGTCCATCTTGTTCACGAAGGTGATGATGGGCGTGTCGCGCTGGCGGCAGACCTCGATCAGGCGGCGCGTCTGCGCCTCCACGCCGTTGGCCGCGTCGATCACCATCAGGGCCGAATCGACGGCGGTGAGCACGCGGTAGGTGTCTTCCGAGAAGTCCTTGTGGCCCGGCGTGTCCAGCAGGTTCACCACGTGGTCGCGGTAGGCCATCTGCATGACCGAGCTGGCCACCGAAATGCCGCGCTGCTTTTCGATCTCCATCCAGTCGCTGGTGGCGTGGCGGCTGGCCTTGCGGCCCTTGACGGCGCCGGCGATCTGGATCGCGCCCGAGAACAGCAGCAGCTTTTCCGTGAGCGTGGTCTTGCCCGCGTCCGGGTGGGAAATGATGGCGAAGGTGCGGCGGCGCCGTGTTTCGGAGACGTAGGACACAGTGTTTTTTGGTGAGGGGCGCGGCGCACGCGGGTGGGCCGAAGTACGGGCGCCAGGGCCGGCGCGCTGGCGTGCCGCCGCGGAGGGCGCCCGCGGAAAAGTGGCCGTATTCTAATGGCGGCCCTCGTGCCGGACCTCGGTGGGACCGCCCCGGCCCGGCCCCGGGGCCGCCGCCTTGGCCCCTCGAAGGGGTCAGGGAGCCGCTTGGGGCGTCACGGGCGCCCGCCCGAACCACCGCTTGAACCGCAGCGCCGGCGATTCCACCAGATGCCAGGAGGCATAGCCTGCCACGGCGGCCAGCGCCACCGACAGCAGCAGGCTCGGAATGAACGCCAGATCGGGCCAGAGCGCATACACCGACTGCTGCACCGGACAGCCGTACAGATAGATGCCGTACGACGGGTCCCCGCCGCGCTGCAGGAAGGCCAGCGCGGGCACGTTCAGCGAGCCGATATGGATCAGCAGCGGCGGCAGCAGGAGCAGGCCCGCTGTGTGCTCCATCTGCAATCCGAAGAACAGCACGGCGGCCAGCGGCGTCAGCAGGAGCAGCAGCCGGCCGGAGCGGGCCTGGAATGCATCGCGGAAGACGGCGATGAGCGCGCCATAGGTGAAGTAGGCGGGGTATTCGAACCAGTGCTGCATCTCGCCTGTCAGGTCGGCATTGCGCGCGGTGAGAAAGAACGCGAGATAGGCCACAGCGGCGAGGCCGGCGAGCCAGCGAGACCGGAACACGCCCAGCAACCCTGCGCCTGCCAGCACCAGATAGCACAGGCTTTCTATCGGGATGGTCCACAAGGGCCCGTTCATCAGGTGCTTGATCGGGTTGTTTTCGAACACGCCCGGCAGGTAGGGGTAGTCCCTGATCAGCAGCAGGTTGCGAAAGTAGCCGAGCGTATCGGGGTGGGCCAGAAAGTCCGCGGCCGGCATCGAGTTGAAGAAGATCCCGAACAGAAAGACGTTGGTGAGCACGGCGAACAGCACCCCGGGCCAGATCCGCAGGAACCGCTTGGACAGGAACGCCAGCGCCTTGGGCTGGCGCAGCCAGCTCTGGGTGACGAGGTAGCCGCTGATCGTGAAGAACGTCATCACCGCCACGCCACCCACCATGTCGGAATGCAGCCAGGTGGGCGACGCGGTGTGCGTGATGTGGAAGTGGTGGCTGAAGTGGAAGTGGTGGCTGAAGATCACCGCGCTCGCCGCGCAGATGCGCATCAGATCGAACAGGTTGCCCCGGTGCTGTGTGGACATTGTCTCTGGGTTCTTCTGGCCCTTTGCGGGCGTATCGCTGGTTGTCTTGTTGTCAGGCCGGCACCTCGAATCCATGCCGGTCTCTGCTCTGTAGCGTGCCACGGTCGGCGCGCTGGCATGGGCGCGAAGCGCGATGTCCTTATAATCGCCGCTTTCCGAGGAGCGTTGCAGCGTCTTTACCCCCGGTGCCCGGTGTGCGGCAGGGACGCGAGGCTCGGATCATCATTTTGCAACGACGCTCGCCCACGCTTCTTGTGCGGTGAGTGAGCCATTCCCCTCCGATGCGTGGTTTTTACCTTCTTTACCGGAGAAAACCATGAGCGCAGTTCTCAAGCCCCAGGCCGACCAGGCCATCGCCGACCTTTCCCTTGCCGCATGGGGCCGCAAGGAAATCCGCATCGCCGAGACCGAAATGCCCGGCCTGATGGCCATCCGCGACGAGTTCGCGGCCAGCCAGCCGCTCAAGGGCGCGCGCATCACCGGCTCGCTGCACATGACGATCCAGACCGCCGTGCTGATCGAAACGCTCAAAGCCCTGGGCGCCGACGTGCGCTGGGCTTCGTGCAACATCTTCTCCACCCAGGACCACGCCGCTGCCGCCATCGCCGCCACGGGCACGCCGGTGTTCGCCATCAAGGGCGAGTCGCTGGAAGACTATTGGGACTACACCCACCGCATCTTCGACTTCGGTCCCAAGGGCAGTGCGGGCGAAGGCCCCAACATGATCCTGGACGACGGCGGCGATGCCACGCTGCTGATGCACCTGGGCCAGCGCGCCGAGAAGGATGCCTCCCTGGTCGCCGGCAACGGTGCCAGCGAGGAAGAGCGCATCCTGTTCGCCGCCATCCGCAAGAAACTGTCGGAAGACGCGACCTGGTACACCCGCAAGTCGGCCGAGATTATCGGCGTGACGGAAGAAACCACCACCGGCGTGCACCGCCTGAACGAGATGTCCGCCAAGGGCACGCTGCTGTTCCGCGCGATCAACGTGAACGACTCGGTCACCAAGTCCAAGTTTGACAACCTGTACGGCTGCCGCGAATCGCTGGTGGACGGCATCAAGCGCGCCACCGACGTCATGATCGCCGGCAAGGTCGCCGTGGTGGCCGGCTACGGCGACGTGGGCAAGGGCTCCGCCCAGGCGCTGCGCGCGCTGTCGGCCCAGGTGTGGGTCACCGAGATCGATCCCATCAACGCCCTGCAGGCCGCCATGGAAGGCTATCGCGTGGTGACCATGGACTACGCCGCCGACAAGGCCGACATCTTCGTGACGACGACGGGCAACAAGGACATCATCACCCACGACACCATGGTGAAGATGAAGGACCAGGCCATCGTCTGCAACATCGGCCACTTCGACAACGAGATCGACGTCGCGTCGATCGAGAAGTACGAATGGGAAGAGATCAAGCCCCAGGTGGACCACATCACCTTCCCGGACGGCAAGAAGATCATCCTGCTGGCCAAGGGCCGCCTGGTGAACCTGGGCTGCGGCACGGGCCACCCGAGCTTCGTGATGTCGTCGTCGTTCGCCAACCAGACCATCGCGCAGATCGAGCTCTTCACCAAGCCCGATGCCTACGAGGCCGGCAAGGTCTACGTGCTGCCCAAGCTGCTGGACGAGAAGGTCGCGCGCCTGCACCTGAAGAAGGTCGGCGCCATGCTGACCGAACTGACGGACTCGCAGGCCGCCTACATCGGCGTGAGCAAGAGCGGCCCCTACAAGCCCGACACCTACCGCTACTGATCGGGCGGGGCTTCGCGCCCCGGGGCGGCGGCCGGTGACTCCGGCCTGTCTGCCCTGTTTCGCTATAAAAATAATAGCTTCTTGCGCTAGATGAATATGCGCTGGAGGCCTTTTTGACTCTGAAAAGGACGGGCGCATGCGCGCAGACGTGTATCTGGTGGACAAGGGCCACGCCGCGACCCGGTCGCAGGCGCAGCGCCTGATCGCGGCCGGCGTGCAATGGCGGCTGGCACCCAGCCTGCCCTGGCACAAGGTGGCCAAGAACGGTGACGAGATTCCGGACATCGCCGAAGTGCAGTTGCTCGATCAGTCCGAGGCGCGCTACCTCTCGCGCGGCGGCCTCAAGCTGGAAGGCGCGCTCGTGTCCGCGGGCCTGGACGTGGCGGGCTGGCGCTGCCTGGACGTGGGCCAGAGCACCGGGGGCTTCACCGACTGCCTGCTGCAGCGCGGCGCGGCCCAGGTGATCGGCGTGGACGTGGGCCACAGCCAACTGCACGACCGCCTGCGGCAGGATCCGCGCGTGGTGGCCGTGGAAGGCGTCAACGCCCGGTCATTGACGGCCGCATCGTTGCAGGACGCCTGCGAGGACGCCTTGTCCGAGCAGGTCGAGCAAGACCCCGACGACAACGAGACCCAGCCCGAAGCGCCCTACGGCTGGATGCGCAACGGCGGCCTGATCGACGACGAGTACGACGACAGCGACGATGCCAAGGAACACGACGTCGAAGCCTTCAAGGCCGAGCGCTCGGCCCGGGC
>NZ_BAAJYS010000106.1:0-12106 GCF_057543315.1 Acidovorax sp. KPB24-07 | reverse complement strand
GCGGCGGCTTCCACCGCGGCGTTCAGCGCCAGGATGTTGGTCTGGAACGCGATGGAGTGATCACGCCGATGATGTCGCTGATCTGGCGCGAGCTCTGGTTGATCTCGTCCATGGTGGACACCACCTGGGTCACCACTTGCCCGCCGCGCGCGCCACTTCGGCGGCCGAGGTGGCGAGTTTGTTGGCGGTGGCGGCGGAGTCGGCCGACTGGCGCACGGTGGCGGTCAGCTCTTCCATGGAGCTGGCGGTTTCCTGCAGGTTGCTTGCGGTCTGTTCGGTGCGCTGGCTCAGGTCGGCGTTGCCGGTGGCGATCTCGCGCGTGGCGGTGGCGATGGAGTCGGCCACGTTGCGCACCTCCATCAGCGAGCCTTCGAGCGCGCCGCGCATGGAGGCCAGGGCGCGCAGCAGCAGGCCGGTTTCGTCGGTGGCGTGGCGGCCGTGGTCCTGGCCGGTGAGGTCCATGGCCGCGATCTGCTCGGCCACCTGGCGCGCTTCGGCCAGCGGCCGCGTGATGCTGACCGTCAGGCGCCAGGCCAGCAGCGCCGCCAGCAGCAGCGAGCCCACGCACAAGGCGGTCAGCAAGCCGGTGGCGGCCTGGCTGGCCGCGCGGATGCGCTCGCCAGCCGCGTCCAGTTCACTGCGCTGCAGGTCAGCCATCCGGGCCATGGTCTTTTGCAGGTTGGCCGAAGCTGGCTCGTAGCGTTCGGTGAACGCTCGGGCCGTCGCATCGGTGTTGCCTTCCTTCTTGAGGCGTGACACCTCGTCGCGGGTGGCAAGGTACGCCTTGCGGTTCTCTCCGATCTGCGCGAACAGCGCCCTCTCGGCGTCGCTGTCCAGCATCTTTTCGATCTGCTGCTGAAGCGCCGATGACTGCTTGCTCGACTCGGCCGCGGTGGCGGCGAAGAAGTCCGCCAGCGACGGGTCGCTGCTCTTGGCGATGGCGGCCACGCGCTGCGCGCCGTTGGTGATGTTGCGATACCAGTCGCTGGCGGCCCGCTCCTTCGCCAGCGACGTGTTGAGCATGGTGTTCATTTCCTGCGTGACGGCCCGGAGCTGGACGATGCCGTACAGGCAACTGACCAGAAACAGCACCAGGATGGTGCCGAGCACGAGTGCCAGGCGGCGGCCGATGGTGAAACGGGTGGGTGTCATGAAGGTGCCTTCCAGGACGCTGAGCCAGAGGAAATGGGAAAACAGGGCCTGGGGTGACTGGGGTGGATGCCCTTGCCCGATGTTTCAAAGTGTAGGTGGGCCGTGCGCCAAGGTGGGGAGGGCAAACGAGAGCATGGCGGAATTCGCTCCATTGCGACACGGGTGGGGGGGCCGGTCAGTGGGCACCGCAAGCTGCAGCGCTGTCAGGGCGGCGTCGGGATCCCTGGGCAGAATGGCGCGGTCCTGGCAAAAGAACGATCCCAAGGAGACAAGCCATGCCCCGTTACGCCGACTTCCACCGCCGGTCCCTCGACGACCGCGACGCCTTCTGGGCCGAGCAGGCCCGCCTGATCGACTGGCACACCCCGCCGCAGCAGATCTGCGACGACAGCGATCCGCCATTCGCGCGGTGGTTCTTGGGGGGCACCACCAACCTGTGCCACAACGCGGTGGACCGCCACCTGGCCCACCGGGCCGGCCAGCCGGCGCTGATCGCCGTCTCCACCGAGACGAACACCGAGCGCACCTATTCCTTCGCCGAACTGCATGCCGAGGTGCAGCGCATGGCGGCCGCGCTGCGGTCGCTGGGCGTGGGGCAGGGCGACCGCGTGCTGATCTACATGCCCATGGTGGCCGAGGCGGTGTTTGCCATGCTGGCCTGTGTGCGCATCGGCGCGCTGCACTCCGTGGTGTTCGGCGGTTTCGCGGCCGCGTCGCTCGCCACGCGCATTGACGACGCCGAGCCCGTGGCCATCGTGAGCGCCGACGCGGGATCGCGTGGCGGCAAGGTGGTGCCGTACAAGCCGCTGCTGGACGAGGCCATTGCCCAGTCGCGTCACCAGCCCGCCGCCGTGCTGCTGATCGACCGCGGCCTGGCGCCCATGGCCCGCCAGGCCGGCCGCGACCACGACTGGGCGGCGCTGCGCGAGCAGCACCTGCATGCCGAGGTGCCCTGCGAGTGGGTGGACGCCACGCACCCCAGCTACACGCTGTACACCAGCGGCACCACCGGCCGGCCGAAGGGCGTGCAGCGCGACACGGGCGGCTATGCGGTGGCGCTGGCGGCCAGCATGCGGCACATCTTCGGCGTGGGCGCTGCAGAGGGCGGTGCAGAAGTCGCCGCTGCGAACCCCGGCGTGTTCTTCGCCACCAGCGACATCGGCTGGGTGGTGGGCCACAGCTACATCGTCTATGGCCCGCTGATCGCCGGCATGGCCACGCTGGTGTACGAAGGCCTGCCCACCCGGCCCGATGCGGGCGTGTGGTGGGGTCTGGTGGAAAAGTACCGCGTCACGCACATGTTCTCCGCGCCGACGGCGGTGCGGGTGCTCAAGAAGCAGGACCCGGCCTTTCTGCGCCGGCACGACGTGTCCAGTCTGCAGGGCCTGTGGCTGGCAGGCGAGCCGTTGGACGCGCCCACGGCCAAGTGGATCGCCCAGGCACTGGGCGTGCCCGTGATCGACAACTACTGGCAGACCGAAACCGGCTGGCCCATCCTCACTCTGGCCCGCGGCGTGGAGCCGCAGGCGGCGCGCCTGGGCAGCCCGGGCCGGGCGATGTATGGCTACGACGTGAAGCTGATCGACGAGGCCACGGGCGAGGAGCTCACCGGGCCCGACCAGAAGGGCGTGCTCGCCATCGAAGGGCCGCTCCCTCCGGGTTGCCTGCAGACCGTGTGGCGCGATGACGAGCGCTTCGTGCAGACGTACTGGCAAAGCCTGCCCGGCCCCATGCGCTACAGCACCTTCGACTGGGGCATCCGCGATGCCGATGGCTATTACTTCATCCTCGGGCGCACCGACGACGTGATCAACGTGGCCGGCCACCGCCTGGGCACGCGCGAGATCGAGGAGAGCATCGCCGGCCACCCGCAGATCGCCGAGGTGGCAGTGGTGGGCGTGGCCGATGGGCTCAAGGGCCAGGTGGCGATGGCATTCGCCGTGGTGCGCGATGCGGCGGTGCTTACCGATGAAGCGGCACGCCTGCGGCTGGAGGGCGAGGTGATGCAGCAGGTGGCCCAGCGCCTGGGCGCGGTGGCGCGGCCGGCGCGCGTGCACTTCGTGGCGGCACTGCCCAAGACGCGCAGCGGCAAGCTGCTGCGCCGCGCCCTGCAGGCCGTGGCTGAGCGGCGCGACCCGGGCGACCTCACCACGATGGAAGACCCGGCGGCGCTGCAGCAGGTGAAGGAACTGGTGGGCTGACGGACCGATTCGCCAGAAGATGGAGCCACCGCACCGGGTGGCCGAGAGGGGAAACCGGCTTTTGCGTCAATGCGCCAGGGCCGGTGCCTGCCTGCGCGACCGCCGAGACATCCACAAGAGCAAGCCGATCATGCCCGCCGGACAGAGCGCGACGGCCAGCAGCCCGATGTGGATTTCCGAGTATTCGATGATGATGCCCACCAGCCAGGGGATCAGGCTGCATCCGGCATTGCCGAAAGCGGTCAGCACACCGAACATGGTCGCCCCACCGCGAGGGTAGGCGTCCGCCGTGATGGCCAGCATCGTGGGCCACAGGCAACTGCCCGAAAACCCAGCGGCAATGCTGGCGGCGATGGCCACGGCCGGGCTTGGCGGAAAGCTGATGATGAAGAAAAGACCGATGGTCACGGCACAGCAGCCCAGCATCAGGGAAATCGGCGCGATGCGTTCATGCAGCAGGGCCGCGGCCATTCTGCCGAGTGCCATGCCGACGGAAAACCCGGCCAGCGCAAAGCCGCCTACTTCCTTCGAATACCCCAGCCCCTGCTCCGCATAGGTGGGTAGCCATTGCGACAGCCCCGTTTCCGTGGCGCCCCCGAGAAAGATGGCGATCAGGCACGCGATGAAGTAGGGCTGCTTGATCAGCTGGGGCATGGCTTCCCGTTGCGCGTCTTCCTGGATCAGGGGCGGCAGCCTCAATCCGAGAAACAGCAGGAAGGTGACGATTGGCGCGACCGTGATGCCCAGAGCAACCATGCGCCACGACACGTCCCATTTCAGGCCGATGCTGGCAATCAGCACGGCACCCACCGCCCCGACGCAGAAAAACGCATGCAGCCAATTCATGGCCGCGCTGCGGCGTTCGGGCTGGAGTGCGACCACGATGGGACTGAGGATCATGTCCAGCACGCCAGCGCCGAATCCCATCACGGCGACGGCAAACAGCAAAAAGGCGTAGGAAGGGGCAAAGCCGACCAGGACCAAGCCGGCGGTGGTGGTGATGAGCCCAAAAAGAATGATCCGCTTGGCATCGCCTCGGTCCGCCAAAGGCCCGGTCACCAGGATGGCAATGATGAAGCTGAGAAACATGATGGCCGGGATTCGCCCCAACTGCTCCGCGGTCAGCCCGCCCTGTTTCCCGAAGGTGTCGCTGAACGTGGTCAGGTACACCGGCAGAAAGTTCAGGGCAATGGCCAGGCACATCATGGCCGCGTAGCAGACGTAAAGCGCGCGGCGGTTCTGATCGACTGAAGTTTTCATGGTGAATAGGGATATGGGTATGGCTGCTGTCTCAAAAGCGGGTGGAAGCGTGTTCTTTCCAGAGGCATTCCGTCCACTCGATTTCCGAGAAATGCGCCTCGAATGACGAGTCGCCCGGGCTGCTGGCGAAGAACCCGAATCGAACGGCGCCTTGCGCATGGAATAAATGGAACATGCGCATCATGCTGAAGCGGATTCCGTCGGAGGAGTTTTCAAGTAGAAAATCGCTGCCCCTTCGGCTCAGCCGGTAATGCATGGTTTGCGTGGTCCGGTCATAGTTGGCCATGGACCAGTCTGAAAAACCATGGTTGGTCACGACGGCGAACAATTGCTGAAAGCCGTTGCTCTGGTATTCGATACCGCTCTTCATCCAGGTGTTTTTGTCCTGGTAGATGAACAGGCCGCATTGGTCGAAGTGCACTTTGGAATCGAAGGCAACCTTGGCCTTCAGGGTCCAGAATGGTTCTTCGCTGGAAAGGGCGAGCGCAGGTGCGTTGTCGTATTCCAGCCCGTAATAGGTACCCTGCCAAAAATCCGTATCCGGGGTGGTGCGAATGACGATTTCCTGATCGGTGATGGAAGACGACGCCGGCGGATTGATCCAGTTCAAATCCGCGATGTTGAATTTTTTCATTTTCATTGCTCAAGAAACCACTTCGTGATCTCGTCATGGTGGCGCACATGCCGATCCGCCGCGCTCAAATCCTGAAGTCCCGAATGGGGGTTGACGAATCCGATGCAGAACATGCCCGCGGCTTTGGCAGCGGCCACACCGTGGCTTGAATCTTCGATCACCGCACATTCGTGGGGAGCGACACCCAGCCGGCCGGCTGCCAAAAGAAAGATTTCGGGGTCGGGCTTGCTGTTTTTTGACGTCCGTTCCACACACCACGCGATCGAAAAAAGGCAGCAGTTCGGTTTTCCGCAAAATGACTCCCACCAGTTCAGCGGGCGAAGACGAAGCCACGGCGCAAGGTATTTCCGCTTCTTTCAACTTGACGAGAAAATCCGGCACCCCGGGCATGGCCGAAAGGGGGGCCATGCCCATGGCCCGAACCACCTGCTTTTGGTGTTGTGCCATCAGGAAATCCAGCGGTTCGGCCAGCCCATGCTCCGCCTTGATGGTGCTCCACATATACCGCTGCGTGGTTCCCACGAAACGCGACAGCCCCGCCGTGTCGAGGGTCACGCCGTAGCGGGCGTAGGAAAGCTTTTCCTGCTCCATATAAAGGGGTTCGCTGTCGACCAGTACCCCGTCCATATCGAAAATAACGGCGCGGATTTCCGGCATCAATGCGTCCTTTGCGGTGCCAGCTCGCGCTTGAAATGCATGAGGTTGTAGTTGGAGCGCGCATCGAAGGCATGCAGCTTGAATGACTTGGTCATTTCGATGTTTCGATAACCTTCGCCATCCGTCAGCGTGGTCGTTTCCGAGCCGCCGATGATGATGGGCAACTGCATGAGGATGATTTCGTCCACCAGGTCGAGATCGAAAATCTGCCAATTCAACTGGCCACCGCCCTCGACCATGATGTGCCTGATTCCGCGCGCTTCCAGCAAGGGGAAAAGCAGCTTGAAATCCACCTGCGATGCGCCGACGAAAATCACTTCCTTTCCCTGGGCGCGAATCTGCTCCACCATCTCGTGGTCGCGCGCCTGCTCCGTCGTGGCGATGATGGTTTCTTCAGGCGAACTCAGGACCTTGGCGGACACGGGAAAGTCCAGCGATGTCGTCGGAATGATGCGGATGGGGTTGCGCCCGGCCTCATAACGGTTGGTCAACTGGGGATCGTCAGTGACGATGGTTTTGCGGCCGACCATGATGGCGTCCACCTCGCCGCGAAATTTATGGATGAAGCGCATGTCGTCATCGTTGAAACGCTGGAACAGCGCCTTGCTCGATGCCCCATTGCCCCCCAACGTCAATTTGCCGTCGATGGAAATCTGGCTGAATACAGTAACCTTCACGATAACTCCCTTTGGTTTTTTGATGGCTGGCTGGGGTTCAAAGGTATTGCGGGTTCGGCGTGAACACGCCCTTGATCGTGGGCACGGACGGGTCATTCAATAACCCATCGAATGCCGCGGCGTAAGCCTCCAGTCCGTAGCGGTGCGTTACCAAGCGGCCCAGCTCGGGCAGCATTTTTGCCATGCGCAGTGCGCGGGGAAAATGCTGGTTGTATTCGCCGGCTGAAATAATGCTGATGGCGTTGACAAGAAAATGCTTGACGGGCAGCGGGTACTGATAATTGCCGTTGAATCCGAAAAGGACGATTTTTCCGCCCCGGCGAATGTATCGAGCGGCCGTGCCGAGCTGATTGCCAACGGTATCGATGGCGGCGTCCACATGGCCTTCCTGCATGCGGGCCTCGAGGTCGTCGGGGTGCATGACCTCCAATCCGAGCGAACGGCCGAATGCGATCCGGTGCGGATTCAGATCGGTGGCGAGGGTCTGAACGCCCATCGCGCGCAAAAGCAGTTGTGCGACCAGGCTCATGGGGCCGGAGCCGAGCAGCAAAACCCTTTGGCCTGCCTGAATCGCTGCTTGGTCGATGTTGTTCAAAATGCAGGCGACGGGTTCGATCAACACGCCAGTCTCCCAGCTCATGTCGTCCGGCAGGGGATAGACGAACCGCTCGCGGGTGGTGAAGCGTTCGGCAAAGGTGCCATGCTTGTTGACCCCCGCGATATTCAGCGTTGCATTGGCGCCGCCATTGCAAAGGTGGGTTTGGCCGGAGGCACAGAATTCGCAGGTTCCGCAGTATTCGTTGGGATCCACCACCACCCGCATTCCGGTGCGCAGGTATTTGACGCCTGCGCCCACCCTGGTGATCACACCGACTGCCTCGTGGCCGCGAACCACGCCGATTTTCCCTTCCTCCCGGCCGGACAAGACCGCCAGGTCGGTGCCGCAGATGCCTGACAGGACAATATCGATTTCCACGCCATCGGCTGCAAATGCATCGATGTCATGGTGGGTGATCAAACCCAGTTTTTGCTGATCGATCAAACCAAGTGCGTTCATACCGTCTTCATACCTCCGAATGATTTTTTTGCGAAAAGCCGGGGCGGAATCCGTATGGCTTGGCAGACCATGGGTGAAAACCGCCAGTTGCAGCGTCAGTGATTCATTGATAGCTTTTGCATTGACAGGGGTGCTGCCATTCGCGCTTGGCCAAAAATCGCCCCGTGTCAATGGCATTTAAATAAATGGCATTCAAGGCAATTTCACTCCGGCTGCTTGTGAATCAAATGCCCTCCGGTACTTTATCCCAGTTGATATCCAAAATATTTTATTCAGAGAATGAATATTTTAAATATCAACGATATTCTTATGGCATTAATCAATATTGCCTTATATGTATTTAAATCATTCTTGTTTTTCAGAATGAAATGGCCGGAGCGGGGGGTGCCGGCCAGGCGAGGCCCTCCGCTTGCCGTGCTGCGCGAGCCAAAGGGGCGTTGAATGGGGCGCCTTGTCGGCACCCTGCGGTGAACCAGGCCGGTCACCTAGCTGGAATCGCCATCACGCCATACCGCCGATTGCTACTATTGGTATAGCAATATGCCCTAGTGGATATTGCGCTGAAGGCCTTTTTGATCCAAGGCTCAACGCGGCATGCGGTCGCTAAGCGACGCCGTCCGGTGCCAAGTTGGCCGGTTTCTGGCGGAACCGGCTTGGCGTCAAAGCCCGCGGCGCGGCTGCCAGCCTTCGGGCGCCTGCCATTGCCCCAGCCACTGCGGCAGTTCATCGGCCGGCATGGGCCGGGCGATGCAGTAGCCCTGCGCCAGCGCGCAACCCATCTGCAGCAGCATCTGCCCCTGCTCCACGGTTTCCACGCCTTCGGCGACGATGGAGTAGCCGAACGACCGCGCCAAGCCGATCACGCCCTGCACGATGGCCAGGTCGCCCGAGTCGGTCATCATCCCGTGCACGAAGCTCTGGTCGAGCTTGAGCGTGTCCATGGGCAGGCGGCGCAGGTAGGTGAGCGACGAGTACCCGGTGCCGAAGTCGTCCAGCGACACCGTCACCCCCAGGTCGCGCAGTTGCTGCAGCTGCAGCGCGACGTGGCCGATGTCGTAGAGCGCCGCGCTTTCGGTGATCTCCATGTCCAGCAGGCTCGCGGGCACGTCGGGCCGCTGCGCCAGGCGCCCGGCCAGCCAGTCGGCAAAGCCTTCGCGCTGCAGGTGCTGGGCCGAGATGTTGACGCTCACCGGCAGCCGCAGGCCGGCGCGCAGCAGGGCGGCGATGCAGTCCAGCGCGGTGTCGACCACCCATTCGCCGAAGACCGTCTCCAGGTCGGTGCCGTCCATCAGGTGCAGGAAGGCGCCGGGCGACAGGGTACCGCGTTGCGGGTGATGCCAGCGCGCCAGCGCCTCGGCGCCCACCACCGTACCCCGGCGCATGTCCACCTTGGGCTGCAGGAAGAGGGCGAACTCGCCCGCCACGATGGCATCGCGCACCTTCTCGCCCTGTTCGCGGTGGCTCTGCAGCGCGCGCTCCTGCGCGGCGTCGAAGGCGTGGAAGCGGTTGCGGCCGGACTGCTTGGCCGCGTACATGGCCTGGTCGGCATGGCGCAGCAGGGCATCGGCGTCCGCGTCGTCGTCGGGGTAGATGGTGTAGCCCACGCTGGCCGTCACCGTCACCGCCACCCGCTCGGTGCCCAGCGTGTAGGGCGCGGCCACGCTTTCCATCACCCGGCGCAGCAGGCGCTCGCCGTCGGCGCGGGTCGCCAGATCGGGCAGCAGGATGACGAATTCGTCGCCACCCAGCCGCGCCACGCAGTCCACGGGGCGCAGCGCCCGCGTGAGTCGGCCGGCCACGATCACCAGCAGGCGGTCGCCCGCGTCGTGGCCGAGCCGGTCGTTCACGGGCTTGAAACCGTCCAGGTCAAGGTAAGCCACGCCCAGCAATTGGCCCCGCTCGCGCGCCCGCGCCATGACCTGCTGCAGCCGCGTGGCCAGCAGCACCCGGTTGGGCAGGCCGGTGAGCGCATCGAAATGGGCGAGCTTTTGCAGCAGCTCTTCCTGCACGCGCTGGCTGCTCACGTCGATGCCCACGCCCAGCATGCGCTGCGGCCGGCCGGCCTCGTCGTAGTCCACGATCTTGCCCAGGTTGCGCACCCAGCGGCCGGGCCCCTGGGGCAGCGCGATCTGCCAGGTGGCGTCGAACGGCGTGGCGGGGTGGGCGGTGTGGCGCGCCAGCTCAGTGGTCACTGCCTCGATGTCGGCGGGCGCCATGCCGGCGGTCCAGTGCACGGGCAAAGCGTCGCCGGCGGCGGGCGGCAGGCCCTGCAGGTCGCGCCAGCGGCGGTCGCCGGTGAGCGATCCGGTCTGCAGGTTCCAGTCCCACAGTCCGATGGAGGCGGCCGAGATGGTCAGCGACAGCAGCGCTCGCGCTCGCGCACCTGGTCTTCCATGCGCTTGCGCTCGGTGATGTCGTGCCCCGAAAACAGCCAGGCCTGCACGCCGTCGATCTCGGTGGCGTGCATGGACTGCAGCACCGTGCGCAAGCCGTCGTGGCGCGTGCGCATGGTGATTTCCACGCCGTTGACGGCGATGCGGTCCTGCACGGATTCCACCAGCGCCGCACGCACCTGCGGGGTGATGATGCCCAGCTCGACGGCGGTGCGGCCGATGGCCTCGTCCCGGGGAATGCCCAGCAGGGCCTCCCAGGCGGGGTTGACGTCGATGTAGGCGCCATCCTCGCGGCGCGACAGGCCCATGGGGTAGGGCATGAGGCGGAACACGCGGGCGAAGCGGTCCTCGGACTGGCTCAGCCGCTCGCTGGCACGCCGTGATTCGTCGATGTCCTGGATCACGCCGCGCACGCGGGTGACGTGTCCGTTTTCCAGCACGGGCTCGGCGGTGGCGGTCACCCAGATGTGCCGGCCGTCGTCGGCCCGCTGGATCTGCACCTGCATGCTCCATTCGGCCCGGTCCACGATGCATTGCCGAAAGCGCTCGCGCAGGGCTTCGCGAAAGGGCGGCACCACGAACCGCTCCAGGTAGTCGGTGCGCGGCAGCGGCGCGTCGGGCGGCAGGCCGTGGATGTCGTACGAGACATCGGACCAGTACACCAGCCCCTCCCCGACGATGTGCTCCCACGCGCCCATGCGGGCCATGCGGCCGGCCTGCTGCAGCAGGCGGTTGGCGTCCATCAGCCGGGCGCGGCTGTGTTCCTCGGCCGTCATGTCGTGGAACACGAAGACGATGCATTCCTGGCCCGACACCGTCACGGGCCGCGCCGACATCAGCCCGGGAATGGGCCGCTTGCCGCGCTGCGCCACCATCGGCATGCGGTCCACGTAGCCGTCGCGGCGGTGCAGCGCCACCATCTGCGCGCGCTGCTCGGGATGGGCCCAGATGTCCAGCTCGGTCGAGGTGCGGCCCACCGCCTGTTCGCGGGTGTAGCCCAGCAGCTCGGTGAAGGCCTCGTTCACATCCAGGTAGCAGCCGTCGGACAGGCGCGCCACGCCGGCGGGGTCGGGCAGCATCTGGTAGATGGTGGTGTACTTGACCTCCGACAGCCGCAGCGCCTCCTGCATCTCGTGCAGCGAGGTCACATCGAGGTCCATGCCCACCAGGCGCAGCGGCCGGCCGTGCGCGTCACGCTCGGCCACCTGCCCCCGGGCGATCACCCAGCGCCAGCGGCCATGGATGTCCTGCATGCGGAATTCGGCATTGAAGCTGTCTTCGTGCCCCTCCATCGTGCGCTGCAGGTAGGTGGCCAGGCGGGCGGCGTCGTCCGGGTGGCGGCGTTCGTTCCAGCGCTGCCAGTCGCTCGCGTCGCGCGCGGCTGCGCCAGCGCCACGGCGGGTGTCCCGGTCTTCCAGCCCGAAGGCCTGGTAGAAGCTGCCGCGGTAGGAAAACCGGCGTTGGGGCACATCCCACTCCCAGCGGCCGCCGCCGGTGGCATCCAGGGCCATGAGCAGTTCCTGCTCCTGCTGGCGCAGCGTCTGCAGTGCCCGGGCCCGGCCGCACAGCAGCTGCGTGCCCCCACCCAGGATCAAGAAGCCCATGCCATAGCGCCAGGGCAACTGCTGCAGCCAGGGCATCAGGTCGCCCTCCAGCAGGAAGCCCGCCGGCCCTTCGCGCCAGAACAGCATGCACGGCGGCAGGCAGGCGGCCACGGCGACGATCACCACCCACAGGTTCAGGCCCGTCGCCTGCCGCACCCCGCGCCACAGCAGGCCGATGGCGAACACGGCGCCGATCGCGCCCAGCCCGGCAGGCAGCGCCCGGCCGACAGCCACCAGAAGCCGACGGCCGTGACCCCGGCCGCCAGCGCCCCGGCCAGCGGGCCGAACATCACCGTGCACACCGCCGTCACCGTGGGATGGGGCAATTCGGCATACAGGGGGTCGAACGCCCGGGTGAACACCATGATCAGCACGGAGGCCAGGCCCCCGATCAGCCCGGCCTGCACCCGCGTGCGCCGCGATGGCTGCAGCAGTTCCGCGCCGGGCAACAGCGCCAGCACCGCGATCAGC